>CAJCHQ010000776.1 GCA_903970295.1 Bryobacterales bacterium | reverse complement strand
AGGACTATTTTTTCCCGAAAGATACCCCGCCTGCCCTGGCAATGGTTGTCGGCGACCAGTCTGGCTTTGTGACGTCTGCGACTGTGCTTGCGCGAGTCGCATCTTCGCCACTGCTGCCGGCGGAATTTTGAACCAGAAAATCGAACCCTTGCCTTCTTCGCTTTCGACCCCGATTTCGCCCCCATGGGCTTCGATAATACCCTTACAAATAGCCAGTCCCAAGCCGGTGCCACCCTTTTTGCGGGCATCGGAAGCTTCCACTTGTTGAAAACGCTGGAAGAGCAGATTTTTGTATTTGGCTGGAATACCACGCCCCCGGTCAATCACTTTGACCTCGAGAAAGTTAGCCGTTTCCTCGCAGACGATCGTGACCGCTGCCCCCTTCGGCGAGAATTTGACGGCGTTCGAACACAAATTGACGACTACCTGCACCAATCTGTCGCCGTCGGCGAAAGCTAGGGCATTGGTCGGCATGATCTCGAGACGGATACCGGCTTGCTCGGCAAAGGCCTTCACAGACTCGGCCGAGCGTTCGAAGACATTTGTCATCTGGACGTTGTCGAAGACCATGTCCAGCTTTCCGGACTCCAATTTTTCAATGTCCAGAATGTCATTAATCAATGTGATTAACCGGATTGTATTGCGTTCGGCAATGCCCACAACTTTCTTTGCTTGTTCAGGCAAGGCGCCCAGTGCACCAACACTGAGCAACGTTAGAGAACCGCGAATAGATGTCAGCGGCGTTCTCAACTCGTGGCTGACAGTAGAAACGAATTCTTTCTTCAAGCGCTCGACTTCCTTGCGTTCAGAAACATCGAGAATATTGGCCAAGATTCTAGTGCCGTCGCCGGACTCGAGCTCGCTCAGAGAAATTTCAATCGGGAATGGTTCCAGATTTTTCTTCAAAGCCTCGAATTCGCCAATGCGGTTGAATGAATGCTGCCAGAGGTTATCGAGGAAGTTCTGCCTGTCAGTCGGATCATCAACCGAAAACAAGGTCGAATCGTGGAAAACACTCATGATATGCCGGCCAGACAGCTCATCGGGCTTGTAACCGAACATTCTCGAACTGGCCGAATTGATCGATTCGATGATACCGTCTTTGGTGATAATCATCAATCCAACGAGCATGTTCTCGATGATCGTCCTAATTTTGCGTTCGCTGGCTTTGACTGCCTCTTCAGCCAGTTTTCTTTCGGTGATATCGTGAGCCACGCAAAACATCGAACGCTCGCTTTCAGACCAATATGTCGACCACAAAACAGTGACAATCGAGCCATCTTTGCGCCGGGTCCGATTTTCGAAAGATGTGGTGCCTTTTTCAGCTCGCACTGCGCGAACCGCTCTAATCGTCTCCTGATGGTCTTCGGGCATGACGATCTCGATGAATCTTCGCCCCATCAATTCGTCTGGATAATAACCCCATGTGTTGAAAGACGATGGACTGACTGCCACAAATTTGCCGTCAATGTCGATCGAACAAATAACGTCGACAGCGTTTTCAATAATCGCTCTTTCTTTCTTGGTAGCCTCGTCGAGAGCTTCAGCCATATCATGAAAAGTGCCATCCAGCGCCGATATTTCATCCGAACCGGAAACCACAGCATTAAGCGGATCACCGCGAGCGAGTCGCATCGAGTTGTCGGTCATGATGTTCAATCGCTTTGTGATGCTGCGGCTAAAATACATGGCTAAAAGCAAGGCACCCAAAACGTTCAAAATCACACCGACTACAAGCCAAATCTTGACCATGTGCCGGGAGCGATTCTGACTTTCAGGCGATTGATTGGCGATTTTCTCTTCGTCTTCGGTTAATCCGTGCAATTCGTCTTGTAAACGGTCAGCCAATTGGCGGATTTCTTTGTACATATGTCTGGCACGAAATTGAGCTACATCGACCTGGTTATCATCGATCGCGTTCTTAGCTTCACCCAGAATTTTCAAGCCAGTTTCAGTAATGACGGCCAGATTTTTCAAAATTTGCTGCTGGTGTGAATTGTCACCGACCAGGCTCTTCAATTCCTCCAGATCCTTGGGAATCTGGCGTACGATTTTGTCGTATCGGTCACTGAAAAGCGGACTCTTAGTGATGCTGTATCCACCCATCGCTACACCGGCGTCGTAGAACATCTTTGACAAAGTGTTGGCTTGAGAAATAATTGCTTTGGAACGAATTTGCCTTTGCACTTCCATTTCTGCATTATTGAGCAGGAAGCCGAGAATGAAAACAAACACCAATTCCAGAGCCAGAGGCAGCAGGACGATAATCAGCCCCTTGGTCGAGATATTCAGATTCAAGCGCAGCTTTGGTCGCGTCATCTTCTGCTTTGCCTCGGGCTATTTGCCCATTTGCCGCTTGTAAGCCTCCAGCGCAGCCTTGATGTCATCTTCTTTCGGACGCCAGTTGGCTGGCAATCCGCTGTTGTGATTGGCCTGATAAGCACTGACGGCTTTTTGCAAACTGGCAGCGTCAGGAGCACTGGAACCCAGGCTCTGAGCCATATCTTGCATCATTTTGGTCTGGTCGGGGCTCATCATCACCTCGGCATCGCTGTTAACGCGCCGATAGCCCGCCGGCTTGGCGAAATAGGCAAGGGGAATGGGCGCTCGATCGACTCGATAAGTATCCAGCATGGTGCGTTCGCCGCCATCTTCATTGTATGTGAGCCGCAAAGGCACACTGGTCGACGGTGGCAATCCGTACGCGGTGGCCAGCAAATCAATCAATCGGTCGGGCACTTTAATTTCCTGCGACACACAATAAGTTGAGCCAGTCACCTTACTTGGGCTGGAATGACCGCCTGCGTCGTACTTCCTCATACCTCCGTTCATGCGATACATCGTTGATTCCATGCCCGCAATTTTGGTTTG
>CAJCHQ010000775.1 GCA_903970295.1 Bryobacterales bacterium | reverse complement strand
TCCTTCGGTTCCCGCAATGGAAACCAGGTGATCTGAGGGTATTGAATCAGGCTGCGCTGCTACATTGTTTTCCGTTTTAATTTGAGTTTGCCTGAAGAGAACGCTGCCAACCAGAATGCACATAACAAATGCTGCTTTTGTGATTGAGTCCCGATTAAGCAATCGGTATTGTGACCTTCCCTGATTAGTGTGCATTACCTGCACACTCTCTCCTCGCTGAAGAGAAGTCAGATCCCTGGCCACATCAAGACAACTTTGGTAACGGTCATGCGGATCCTTTGCCAGCATCTTGAAGACGATCTGCTCTAAAGCAGGGTGGAAGTCCGAGCCTAGTGACGCCTCCTTCAGAGCCAGCGGTTTTTCGCTACGGTGTTGCATCATAGTTTCAAGCGCGCTGGCACCGGCGAAAGGAGGTGCACCCGTCAGCGACTCGTAAAGGACGCAGCCTAAAGTGTAAATATCGCTGCGACCATCGACTTTGCCGCCAATACACTGCTCAGGGCTCATGTATAAGGGTGTGCCAAAAACTTCGCCAGCCTTCGTCAGCGTGCCTTCTTGTCCATAATCCAGCTTGGCGATACCGAAGTCGACGATTTTCGGAACAACCTGCACAGCGGTGTACTCACCGTCAACCGAAAGCACAATATTGCTTGGTTTGAGATCCCTGTGCACCACGCCGTGCTCGTGCGCATAAGCAAGCGCAAAACAAATCGGAATGAACACCTGAAAAGCATATTCCACCGGCAGTCTCGCAACCGTTTTGAGATAATCCGCCAACGTCTGTCCTTCGACCAGATCCATAACCAGAAAAGGTTGAGTCTCGAGCCAGCCGTAATCCAGTGCTCGCACGAGGTTGGGATGCTCCAGCTTACTCGCTGCCAGCGCTTCGTTTTGGAAACGCCGAATGTTAGCTGCCGAGACCGCAACTGTGTTGAGAGTTTTTAGAGCCAGTTGTTTTCTCAAAGCAACTTGCTCCACCCGGTAGACGGAGCCCATTGCACCTCGACCAATCAAACTCAACACCTTGTAACGGTTGGAGACTAATTCGCCTGGCATAAGCTCGCGCGGTTCCGGCAAATGTTTGATGACTTTTGAATCTATTTTCTCCAACATCTTTTTAGGTTTCCGGTCATGCTTAGACTGCGTTCAAACCCCGTTGAATCGACGATTACGGGCTTTCACCCTTCGTTATCCAGAAACAAGCGCTCCTCTATCTGGTGTAACTCAGAAGTAACACGCTTTCGGGTCAATTTCGGTTCGGCCGAATCAACGCGGTTTTTGTCCGTCGTAATAAATCTCTGAAAAAGCCTTTGCCAAATCATGTTCGCGCGCGGTCGCGTCTATGTCTTTGCCGACAATTACATCAAGCAGTCGGCCGAGTTGGATGCCTGACGAATGTAAATCCCTGAGCAGTCTCTTGGGTGGTTGTCTTCTTGCCTGCTGCATAACCAGAAGCGCTTTGCTTGCCGGGAGCCGCCAGAGGGCTGCCACGGCAGCCGGCTCGAGGTGGGCTCCCGCCTCCGAATCAACAATTTGCTTCACGTCTGCCAGCGCCTTGCGACCACCCTGATAGTTGCGGCCGGCCGTCAGAGCATCGAATACGTCGGCAACAGGCACGAGCTTCTCAACGGTACTCAAGGTATCTCCTGTCCTTTGGTCAGGGTAGCCGGTCCCGTCGAGCCTCTCGTGGTGACACCGAGCGACATTGGGTACTCTTTCCAAGTGAGCTACATACCACGGTCCCTTCAATCGATTATACGAGTCGATTGGGTGCTTACGAAGTTCATTCCAGTCCTCCTTTTTCAAGGGTCCGGTTTTGCTCAGTAGGGAAACATTCATATCCAACTTTCCAGCATCATGCATTTGCCCTGCATGCGCCGCTAAGCTTCGTTCACCGCGGGAAAGTCCAAGCTCTCGCGCTATATATTCCGACAACTTACCTACGCGAATGGAATGAGACCAAGTCTCGAGATGATGACGTCTCATCTCATTAAGGATGCTGCTCTCCTTCCAGTACACCGGAACAACTCTGCGCAGAATAGCTCCTGCGGCTGCTGCTGTTTCGTCAGTCAAGAAGTTGAATGCGGGCTTTCCAAAGGACTGCGCGATTTCTTTCCTCGCCCGATCGAAGTACAGGGGCGAATCCCAAGCGTCTTTCAAAGCATAAAAACCTCTTGCTCTCCCTTGCGAGAATATTCGGCCAGATGCTAATGAGCCGCTCAGTGCGCCTAGTTCTAGCACGATGGGCAGCACGCCCGATTGCTTTTGTGCGCTGGCGAGGCTTGTTCCGACCGTAAAAGAAGTGCCAAGCTCGCAGATCGTTCTTTCTCGATGCTGCCAGGCGTCGCAGGCTGCTTCAACGATACCCTGAACGGTGGCTGTGACTGCCAGTGCACCGACTTGCTCGCACTTTGTGAAAGTACTCGCTAGCGCCGTTCCGACTTCAGCTAGTTCAAGCGCCACCGTTTTAGACATGCATCTAGATCCCTTAAGCAACGCGCACACCTACCAAATCCTATTATGTTTCTGGTTCAAATCTGGGTCAGCAAAAGTTTCAGACGGCAGCGCCGATACCAGCAAGAATGAATCTCCAATACCAGCGCAAGTTTGCATAGCCAAAGTTTGTTGCAATCTCTGTAATTGAGATTCAGGCCAGCTGCTAGTTGTCAAACATTGTTCTAAAGTCCAGGCACGTTCCACTCATTTTTATCCACGCAGGTACACATCTAACTAAACCGAATTAGCTCCAGCTGCCTATGTTTGGTAACTGCCGTCAAGACTTGAGT
>CAJCHQ010000774.1 GCA_903970295.1 Bryobacterales bacterium | reverse complement strand
GGGCAACTGGCAGTGGTCGAAAATCGCCTCGAGCCTCGGTGTGGGTTCGGCGCAGAGATCCTCAAAGCGAACCACGTGGACCGCGGCACGGACCACAGAATCCGTAGCCAGCAATCCAGCGAGATAATCGTGAACCAGAGCCCAGTACCTGGCCCAGCCGCGTACCTCCTCACCGTTGCGCCAGGCTGCCGCGATGGCCGCCGACCGGACGGGATCACCCAGGTTGATGGGCCGTCGATCCAGTCCAAACTCGAAATGGCCGGAGCGCTGCATGAACGCCAGGGCACGCGAGATTTTGTGGCCGTGGCCAGAAAAAAAACCGTCGCTCAGAGCACTCAGGGCAAGGTGAAAGAGCCGGTCAACGGCAGAGGAGGCATGAAATCCGAGTCGAGAGGCAGTAAGCCCGGGCCGAAGGCAAGCCGGTCCAACAAAAAAAAGAAGGGCACGAAATAGGATGGTGAGAACCTCTCGCCTGCACTATTTGCGATTAAGCCGCTCCACGACGCGGTAGTCTGAACCAAAAAGTACTGCCTTTACCAATTTCACTGTCGACACCGATCGTGCCCCCGTGTTGTTCGATAATCGCTTTGCAGATCGGCAGTCCAAGACCGGTGCCGCGTTTGTAATCGCCTTCGCTGACTTGCTGGAAGCGTTCAAAAATGCGGGCTTGATCTTCTGGCGGTATGCCTCTGCCCTGATCGGTCAAACGCAACTCGATCCACTCGCTGTCATATTTGCCTGAAACCGTGATTGTGCTTCCTTGAGGCGAAAACTTGATTGAGTTGGAAAGCAGATTGACTACGGCCTGCACCAGGCGGTCAGCATCGGCATGAAAAACGACGTCGGGTGTTTCGGATTTGATCTCGATGCCTAGTTGTTCGGCTTGCACTCTGAGACCGTCGATGGAACGGTCCACGAGCTCGGCCAGAGAAATATCGGTGGTGTTGATGATCAGAATTCCGGACTTAACCCGTTCGAGATCGAGCAGATCACGAATCAGATCGATCAATCGCTCGATGCTTCGATTGGCGGATGTGAGTTTGTTCTTGCCTTTGTCGTTGAGGTCGCCGCAAATGCCCGAATCAAGCAGCTCCAAAAATGTTTGCACGGACGTCAGTGGTGAGCGCAGATCATGACTGACCATGGCAATGAATTCCTGGCGCATGCGCTCGACTGCATGCTTTTCTGTCGCATCGACGACAACGACCAGGAACCTTTGACCGGCACTGGCGCTGAATTCTGTCATACCCACTTCGGCAGGAAAGGTAGTGCCACCATATTTGATGCCATCCAATTCCCAGGTGCTGCCCCTGGCCCGTTCGAATAATTCGTTTTTGAATTCGCTGTGCTTGGGATTGTCCTCGGCGAGAGCAAGGGCAGCTGTACCTGTTCTAGCTCCCTGGGCCAAAGTAGTGACCGGCTGCACACTCTGGGCCGGTACGAACAGTTTGGCGATATGCCGGCCACTCAATTCGGGCGCCGACCAACCAAATAACTGTTTGACGCAAGGATTGGTAAATTCGATTACGCCCTGACCGTCAATGATAAGAAGTCCGATCGGCAAGCTTTCAACGATCAGGCGCACTCGTGCTTCCGCCTCTTTCAAGAGATTTTCGGCTTGTTTGCGGGCGGTTATGTCGTGCACGACACAGAATGTCGTCTGGTCTTCTCTCGACCATTTAGCCGACCACAAAGTATCAACGGTGGCACCGTCTTTGCGCAAGACTTTCGCTTCGATCGGTTCATCGCGCAAGCCGCTTTTGATTTCTTTCATCGCGACCAGAACTCTGTCTTTGTCGGCCGGCACGATCAAATCCAGGTAATTAGTGCCAAGCAGATCGTCGGGTTTTTGTCCCCAAACTAATTTTGCCGCCGGACTGACGCGCGTAAATTTGCCCGATACGCTGATCGAACAAATTACATCCATGGCCTTATCGACGATCGCTCTTTCTTGTCTGGCAGCCACTGCCAGAGCTTCGGCCATATCGCTGAAAGTTTGATCTAGTCTGCCTATTTCATCGTCGCCGCCAAGCGGAGGATTGAGTGGCATGTTGGCCGCTAAGCGCATGGTATTGTCGATCAAAGCGTCGAGACGTTTAGTTGTGCCTTTATTGAAATAAAAGACCAGGCCGATAGCCAGCAATATATTAAATACCACTGCCGCTCTGAGGAGAAATTCGATCTGATCGCGGTGCTCGGATTGGGCCGAGACTTGGGATGATTCCACGGCGTGCTCAGCGTCACTGAGGCGATCGCAGGCAGCAATCATTTGTGTGGCCAATTTTTGGGTTGTCTTGAAGGACTGCAGAGCGCCGAATTTATTGCCCTGATCCATGTATAGCTTAGTCGCTCCCCAGGACTCGCCCAGTTCCTCCTGCAGCGTATTGCATTCGGCGAATAGACTTTCTTCATCAGGATGAAG
>CAJCHQ010000773.1 GCA_903970295.1 Bryobacterales bacterium | reverse complement strand
CGGCTAATGACCGAGGTCGATCAACTCAAGCAAGCTGATCGATCTTTGATCCAGAAAGCCGTTATGTATGCCGAGGAAATGCACGAGGGTCAGTACCGCATGTCTAATAAACTCGGTTCCCGACCCGAACCTTTCATCGTTCATCCTCTCAAAGTGGCGCTTATCATTCTGGAAGAGCTTGGTCTGAAAGACCAGATTGCCGTATGCGGTGCCTTGCTCCAGGACGTTGTCGAGAATGCCAATGGTAGAGTCACCACCGGTAATATCGAACGCGAATTCGGACGAAATGTAGCATTAATGGTCTCGATCCTGACGAAACCGCCGAAAGACCCCGATATTGCCAGAAGCGACCAACTTTCCACTTACTATGGGCGCATCGCCAAAGCCAACATCCCCACCAGGCTTGTGAAGTTGTCGGGGCGCCTGGACAATATGAGAGAGGCGATCGACTTATTCGACCTCGATTTCCAGAGGCAATACTTGCAGGAGACTATCTTGGTATACCTGCCCATGTCCCAGGAGACCGACCCCTATTTGCACGGCGAATTAGCCGCTCTGTGCCAGAAACTGCAACGAGCACTGACGCTCGGGTCGAGCTCCTGAAGCTGAACCTCGACTGAGCACAACCTCTTGACTGCGCGAGCATCCGCGCAATGTTTGTTTAGATCGCTTGTTTAAAGCGGTGTAACAAAAAACCCAGGACCAGCTTTAGCGGCTTGCGCCTCGAGAACATCTTGAAAGGCTTCTTGTCTGGTAAAGGAGGGTTGAGTATATTGAGCGGTCAACACTTCTGAGGGCCGCCAATGAACAACACCCAATCCTTTTCACAAGAAATCGATGCCCGCATCGCCAAATACGATCTTTTGTGCCACCCTTTTTACAAGGCCTGGACTATGGGTGAATTGACTCGCGACGACATCCGTGAATACGCCTGCGATTATTATCCTCACGTCCGCGCCTTTCCCGAATATCTCGACAAGCTGCAAAGCCGTTTGCCTGATGGCGAAACGCGCGAGATGGTTCTCCAGAATAAAGAGGACGAGGAAGCGCCGCAAGCCCGATCGCATGCCGATCTGTGGTTAGATTTCGCCGAAGGTATGGGAGCCAATCGCGGCGAAGCCCAGAAGCACAAGCCATTGCCCGAAATGACCGAGCTCGTCAAGACTTTCGACACCGTTGCCGCAACCGGCACCACAGTCGAGGCGCTGGCAGCCTTCTACGCCTACGAATCGCAAATTCCGCGCGTCGCGACTGAAAAAGAAGTGGGCTTGAAAGAACGTTATGGTGCCGATGATCGCACTGCTTATTATTTCACTTTGCATAAAGCCTACGACATTCAGCACTCTGCCACCTGGCTCGAGCTACTCTCTCGCGAAGTCGGCGACGATCAAGCCGCTCGCGAAGCCGCCTTGAATTCTGCCGAGCAAGCAGCCAAAGCATTATGGCTGGCCCTCGACGGTGTCGAACGCAAGCGTCTGTGCGCGACTAGCAGGAACTAGAAGATAGTGGAGCCCCAGAAGTGCAATGCCACCGTTGCCGAACCAAAAGTCCGTGCCGAAAGAGGCAGCTTGCGGATCCGCAACTGGCAACATGCCTGGGGCTCACGAACTTTACTAATGGGCATCGTCAATGTCACACCGGATTCTTTTTCCGGAGACGGCATCAGTAGTTCAGCCGACGCAGTCAATCGCGCCCTCGAGCAAATCAATCAAGGAGCCGCCATCGTAGACGTCGGCGGTGAATCGACCAGACCAGGCTTCACACCCATCTCTGAGGCAGAAGAAATCAGGCGCGTCGTGCCTGTAATTGCCGCCCTGCGAGAGGCCAAAGCTGAAGCAATAATCTCAATCGACACCACTAAAAGGGCGGTACTCGAGCAGGCAGTGGCTGCCGGAGCCGACATACTCAATTCGATCTGGGGCTTAAAAGCCGAATTGATCGAGCTGGTAGCGTCACACAAGTTGCCGGTTGTGATCATGCACAATCAAGAAAAGCCCATTTACGACTCGGCAGGAGTGGTCGAAGCGGTCTTGCGCTTTCTCAATGCCCACGCCGAAAAGGCTGTGCGAGCAGGGATCGAGCCGGAGCAAATCATTCTCGATCCCGGCATAGGTTTCGGCAAATTAGCCGAGCACAATTTAGCCGTGCTCAATCAATTGCACCGCTTACCGGCACTGGGTTTTCCTACCCTTCTTGGAGCGTCGCGCAAGTCGTTTATCGGCAAGCTGACCGGGCAACCGGTTGAAAACAGAGTTTTCGGCACCGCTGCAGCGGTGGCGCTGGCGGTGGCAAGCAGCATCGATATCGTGCGCGTGCACGATGTAGCCGAGATGAAGGAAGTCGTTCAAGTCAGCGATGCAATTGTTCGCAACAGCGCCGGCGAAAACGGCAGCGGGAGCCAGTAGTATGGGGAAGAGTCTCGACGGCGAAATCGAAAAACAAAGCGATGAAACCAGTTTCGAGCACCTGGATGCTACCGATACGATCCGCATTCGCCGCATTCGGGTGTTGGGTAAGCATGGTGTCACAGAACGTGAACGGTCAGTTTTGCGACCGCTTATCGTAGACATCGAAATCACGGCGAACCTCTCGGCAGCCCAGCAAAGTGATGATATAAACGACACCGTCAATTATTCGAGCGTGCATAAATCGGTCATGCATATCATCGAAACTCGGTCGCACAAACTTTTGGAAAGTCTTGCCGGCAAAATTATCGCCACCTTGTTCGAAGACAAACGTATATTATCCGCGCGTGTGCGCATCAGCAAACCCGAGCGGCTCGATGGGGCGACGCCAAGCGTGACACTGGCACGCAAGAACTCAGGGCAATGACTTTAGTTAACATCGCGCTCGGTTCGAATATCGGCGATCCACCGCAGAACATCAAAACAGCAATCGATGCATTGTGCAAACTGGGCACTGTCACCGCTCGCTCCAGCCTTTACCTGACCAAGCCCTGGGGTATCACCGACCAGCCTGATTTCTGCAATGCTGTCGTGACACTGGAGACCGAGCAAAAACCAGACGAACTGCTGAAATCATTGAAAGCGATCGAGCAAGCCATGGGTCGGGTGAAAACAATTCCCTGGGGACCACGCTTGATCGACCTGGACATTCTCACCTTCGATGACATAAGCATTTCTCAGCCGGATCTGACCATCCCGCACCCCCGCATGAATGAGCGAGCTTTTGTGCTGGTGCCTTTAGCCGAAATAGATCCAGCGTTTGCATCCAGGCGCGACGAACTACCCGCCACAACTCTGGCGGAAGTCAAACTACTGTCGTCTCGTTGATCTTTTTTTTGATCAAAATCTGATCCGGGTAACTTGCAGCCTTCGTTGCAACTCAGATGCGCACGCCGAACACCCAGCTCCAGGCCTGCCACCACCAGCTTTGACGCAACCGGTCGAGAGTTTGATGAACTTCGATCAACTCCAGCTCGTGTTTTGCCAGAGTTGCTTTCAACTGGGCATTTTCCCTCTCGAAGATTAGCGAGCGCGCCGCTTTCGTTCGCAACTCCGGCATATCTTTCAGCTTTTCCTCGAGACCTTCGACTTTCGATTCCAAATAGCCGGCTCGGAACATTGCAGCTTCCAGTCGACCATTTGCAGACTCCAGATTGGAGAGAATGGCTTCGACATTTCTGGCGGTTATGGCTCTGCGATCCAACGGTTTCAGATGCATCGGCGTCACATTGATCGCGGCCGAGACCGGATCGTTTGCTGCTCCCAGCCTGATCATCGAGGCATTTTCGTCCCCGCCAGAGAGTTCAGAAAGGCCGGCGAACAGCTGTTCCAATGGGCTCTGGGTGGTTTCTTCGTCAAAACGTGCGCGACTTTCCGCTCCTATTATGCGCCGCACTTCGTCGAGAAAAACAGCTTTTGATTTTCCCGCTTGCGCCCGTACACAAGCAGCATCCAATAGTGGTGCCCCATCTTCATCAACTTTGACGCAACACAATGTTTGATCGGCTATCAGCCGGGTGACTTTATCTTCCTGGATGCCGAGGATTTTAGCTGTCTGGCTTACTGTCAAACCCTCAGGCATCACGCCCGCGACCGCCAATTCTTCTAAGCGCGGAGTTGCATCACTGGTGATATCAGACGCGAGCATGTTCGATACGCTCGCCTCAGTCTGTAAATGGTTGCCGTGCTGGGCTATTGTGTTCATTGCGACCAAAACCTTTCTGCAAACGACCTATCCGCAGACATTATGCTCCCACGGACGCTCTCTGTCTAGACACTGATACTACCGGCGGTGAGATTGCCACCCAATCGATATACTCCGATTGACATCCCGGCTGTAAATTTGGAACCTGAACCCGAACTGAGCTCGAGATCAGGCATAAATGCAGGTCCCGAGGCCTTTTAATTTTGCACCGCTGCTAGTACCGCCGAGAGAAAGCGGTTGCCGCTGGCGGAAGGAGAAACTACAATGGCTAAAATGGACATCATCACCTCGACACAGGAATTCGAACGATTGCTCGCCCGGCAGATCGATATCGTGCCGGCGGATCTCTTCAAAAAGCACGAAGACATGGCTAATGACCTGGGCCTGTTCATCAGGGCGACTTGTTATCGCTGGCTCCAGCGTTTCCCGAAAGTTTGCAAACGCGTGGCAGCGCAGTCGCCTGAACTTCTGGCGATTATCGATCTACATGTGCGGCAATTCTGTACGTACCGCGACGGCGAGGGCAGACTGGCTTGGTCGATCAACGATTACGACGAAGTGCATTCGTACTATTTCGTCAATGATCTGATTCGCCTGGCCGTAAGCGCTTATGTAGCGATCGCAAGCGGTCATTTGGAAATCGACTTCGATCGCAGCTGTGACAAAATCCTGGCCGGCTACGAAAAGAGCTTGCGCAAGGGCGGTCGCCCTTTTATCTTGCAGGAAGACAATCTCGAGCTCCGGCGTATGGCGGTGGAAAGGCTCAAAGATCCGACCGCCTACTTTCAGAAGATGCAGGCGCGCGCGACCGAAGTCGACACAATTTCTAAGTCGGCTATGCGCGCGCTCAAGCAACTTCTGCCCGACCCGAATATGGATTTCCAGGCTTTCCACCGTCAAGGCGGCGAGGGCAGTCTGGGGCGTCAACGAGTGGTGGCGGTCGGAGAATGGGGAGGCGCCCTGATCGCCCGGGAGGTCAAGTCGCTCGTCCCATCATCCTGGTATTTCGCCAACGGTGAAGACGGCGGCAAGATTTTCTACATGGACATGGTCGACAAGGCGATCAAAGTCAAAGACCCATTTCAGAAAGTGATCGGCAACTACGTCGGACGGCGACTGGCACCTGACTGTTCGCCAATTGACCTCGATTCGCTACCACATGACCGAGACGAAGCGCTGCTTCTCTGGTCAATGGGTTTCGAGACGGGAAATCATCACTGGGCAACACCAGACGCTATTCCTGACGTCAGGCATTGCCTAGCGAAACTGCCGTCGAACTGGCTCCGCGACGCCGCTCTGGCCATGCACGAAGACACCGTGGTCGAGTGGAAAATCTGGCGCGAATACTGGCGCAAGCAAAAACGCAGAGAAACTCCCGGCTGATATCGGAGGCTGACAATCTGACCCGAAAATGCCCCGAACCCGGCCTAGACTACGCCTATGGCAGAAGCGACTGATTTCATATTTCCGAATATCGACTTGGACCGCAACAGCCGGGTACCAATCCGACTTCAGTTGGCTGAAAAGATCAAGCTGGAAATAGCCGACTTTCGATTGATGGCAGGGCAGTTACTACCATCAACACGGCAGTTGGCAAACATTGTTGGGATTTCGCGCCCGACAGCAGTGCGGGTTTATGAGGATTTGATCGCTCAGGGATACATTGAGACCATCGAGGGCACCGGCACCTATGTGCGCAAGCGACTTTCAACCGAAACCACACTCGCGCCTCGACAAGCGATTGAAATAGAGTTCTCCGCCAGCGCTTCGCACTCCCTGCAAACCAATGCTCCGAAACTAACTGCACACGACTATCCCGAACTCAATTATGGATGCGCGCCCAAAGATTTGCTGCCGCTCGGTCAGTGGAAAAATTGTTGGCTGCAAAGTTACCGTAAATTGGAAAGATCATCGATTGATTACGGCACCGACCCGTTCGGCTATGCACCACTGAGAGATGCGATAAGAAAGTATTTAGAGCGCTCGCGCATGATTCAAATTCCGAGCGAACAATTGCTTATTTGTGCGTCATCGACATATTTTCTCAAGCTTGTTAGCGAGACTCTGATTCAATCAGGCGATTGCGTCGTCATTCCAGAGCCAGGACCAATCTATGCTCGCGAAATATTTCAAGCGCTGCAGGCTAAGCTCATACCGGCCGAAGTAGACGACAAAGGCATGAAAGTCGAAGTTTTGAAAGAGCTCTCAGCCCCGCCTAAATGTCTCTACATAAATTCGTCGCATCAAGAGCCGAACGGCGCTTGCTTATCGCTTGAGCGCCGTCAAGATCTGGTTCGTTGGGCCCAAGCGAATAACGTGATCCTGATTGAGGACGATTTCGACGCCGAGTACAGGTACGGCGCTAATCCGCTGCCACCGTTGAAAGCACTCAGTCAGGCTGACAACGTCATTTACATCGCCAATTTTTGGAAAACCCTTTATCCACTCGTCAACGTCAGTTACATGGTCACGCCCGTCGCTCTTATTCCGGTTTTGCAGAAAGCTTGGCATCAGAGTCCTTCCGAGTTTCACACCAATTTTTCCTTCATAGATCAGTTAGCTTTAATTACGTTGCTGGAGCAAGGTGATTACGAAAAGCATCTGCGGCAAACGCGGGACGTTTACGCTTCGCGATGGCGTTCTTGTGTGCTGGAGTTGACGCGCAATTTTGGCAATGCAATTGAAATTGCCAGAGAAGCTTCGGCCTTTCAGCTATTCTTGAAATTAGAAGTAGCGGATCATCATACGATCCTCGCTTCCGCACAGGCAGCCGGTCTTGGTCTGCTGACAGCCGATGCCAATTATCTTCTTGATTCGAGCCATAACACTTTCGTACTGCCGTTTGCACATCTGCCTGAAAATGAAATGGGTGCCAGGTTGGCTCGTTTCAGGCAGCTGATAACGGCTGCGGTCGGCACTTGAAAACAAAACCATTGAGTGCATCTGCATGGCCGAGAGATTCACGCTCATTTGATCGCAATCAAGCTGATACCAGCACCGATCAAGAAGTAGATACCGCCACGACGATTACTAATGATGTTCTTGCACTTATCGTGAAAAAGCAAGCCCAGTAAGCGATTTTGGCTGCGGTTTCGTTAGGGGATGCCTAAAGAAATTGCTAAATTGAAGCACAACCAGATTTCTCAGCATAGTCGAAACTTACTCACACCCCAGCACCTTTTCATCATGTAACTTGCCGATTCAAACGCACGCGACTGCCGTTTGAATGAAATCGCTAGATTTCCAGAAGGGAGATCACGATGCACCCGAAGCCGCACAACAACACCAAGTCGGTAATGTCCCTTGCTGCCGAAAAATCGGCTGCCTACGGAGTAAAAGAACTCGACGGCACAGCAGTACTCCTGGCATGCCTGACTGGCCCAGACAAGGTCATCCCGCGCCTGCTCGAACACCTTCTCGGCCGACCCGACTTAGCCGATGTCATCAATGTTTTCGAGGAAATGCTCGCCTATCAAGGTACGCCCAGACGACCGATCTCTAAAGACAGCATTTACGCCGCACGCAGTATGCGTATGGCTCTCGAAATCGCAGATCGAGAGGCGAGCGCGTACGGAAGCGGCTGGCTGATGCCATCTCATCTATTTATGGGATTTATGCAGATACCGACAAGTGCTGTAGCGATCCTCATGAACAAATACTTCCGCATCTCATGGAGCGATCAACTTCGTTATCAAATCACTCAAGTCCAGCGAAAAGCCGACGATCTGCTAAGCACCGCGGCATCGCAAGGAGTAGATGACGTGAATTTTCACGACAGTAACCAACCTCAAGATCCAAACCTGGCTAAAAGCAATCTCGTCGGATGGACCGGCGTTGACAAACCCGATCCGCGCAAGCGCCAGACTTTACCGAACACCTCGCCTTTCCGCACCTACGGATCCGACATCACCGAAGACGCTGAAAATGGCAAGATCGGCGACACCTTCGGTCAGGATGACACGATCTCGAAAATGATCCAGGTCTTGATCCGATCGGAGAAAAACAATCCGATCCTGATCGGCTTACCCGGCACCGGCAAAACCGCAGCCGTAGGCGCCCTGGCCCATCGCATCAATCGAGGCGAAGTGCCCGACCAACTCCTGGGTTGCACCATCGTCACGATCAATATTGCCTCTCTCGTAGCCGGCACGAAATATCGTGGCGAATTCGAAGAGCGGGCCAAATTTATCATCGACGCGGCACGCGCGAACAAGCAGCTGATCGTTTTCATCGACGAAGCACACAATGTCATCGGTGCCGGCAATGCCGAAGGCGCAGTCGATCTCTCCAACATTCTCAAGCCGGCAATGGCTCGCGGTGATATCCGGGTAATTCTGGCCACCACCGAAGACGAGTACAAGAAGCACTTCGAAAAAGACGGTGCTCTGGTGCGCCGTACGGAAAAGGTGGAGAGTCCGGAACCGAGCCCCGCCAACGTGGCCAAAATTCTCAAATTCGTGCGCGCCGGCTTGGAAAAGCATCACGGGTTGAGCATCGAAGATGCCGCACTGGTCGAAGCCCAGCGCATCTCAGACCGATTCATCAAACCGGTGACCAACAACTACCAACCCGACGTCTCCAAAACCCTCGTCGACAAAACCTGTGCCTACGTGCGCGAAGTGCGCTCCCTGTCACCGGAAGTACGAGAGGCCTGGCGCGAACTCAAAGACGTCGAATTTCAGATGATCGGCGCCGAACACAATGGGGAGACCGAGACTCTCATTAAGCTGCGTCAGCGCGCCAGCGATCTGAGAGCGTTCGTCAACGCCATCGACGAGGCACCGAAGCCGATCGAGGCTAGGATCATTACGGCCCGGGATGTGGCAGAAGCGGCCAACTTCTGGCACGGCATTCCCCTCGGACAATTGTCCGAAGACGAGGCCACGCAAGCGCTCGCGCTGGTCGACAAAGTCAAGTCGCGGGTGATCGGGCAAAATGAACCGATCGAAAACATCTGCGCAGCGATCG
>CAJCHQ010000772.1 GCA_903970295.1 Bryobacterales bacterium | reverse complement strand
GATCGAATGGTTTGTTCGAGTTTTGATTTTCATAACTTTTTTGGTTGAAGGCTGGATGCTCATCTATTCCCTGGAGGGAGAGCCGACGAGCGGCTGGCAGTACTGGGTTAACGTCATTGGCTGCATAGCGACTGGTCTGCTTCTATTCAGGCTCATGCGGAAAGGACTGTCTCAAATCCTCAGCGTCTTCAATTCTGTGATTACCGGGGGCATGTGGAGGAGCCTGGGGAAAAGGCAGCTAGACAAGACTGTAAGCCTGATCAGCGACCCCGTTTTCATTGCCGAGTCGATTCCTCATATGAACGGCTTGTTTCTCTACATCTGTACGATTGCCTATCTGTTGTCTCAGATGAACCCGGGTTTGGACATGCAGGTCCCCTCCATGCCTTTGCCCCTTCCTGTCGAGTTGCCGTCACTGTTCAGCTACAACTGGCTAGGCTTGATTTTGCTTTCTATTTGCGGTGCCGGCATCCTGGTCGCTCGCAAACCGGGCGAAGTTATGGCGCGGCTGGGGCTAACCAAAATTAGCGGTGTCCAGCTGGGCATTGGCGGTCTTCTGATCGTCATGAGTTTTGCCTACGATCTGATTTGGTCGCTCTATACTCACAATACATCAGGCGATCTAGCCACTAAACTGACAAATTACAATGCCGGTACTTTTGGAGTCGTTGGTGGTATGGCACCATCTGTGGTGCTGGCTTTGATGACGGCAATCTGCGCCGGCATGGGTGAAGAGACTTTGATTAGAGGTGCCCTCCAGCCGGTTTTCGGAATTATTCCAGCGGCTTTGCTGCATGGCATTCTTCACGGTCAATTCGCGCATGCACCGATTTTCATTCTGCAAGTTGCAGGCTGGTCTGTGCTCATGGGCATCGTTAAGCGTTATACGAACACGACCACGACCATTATCGGGCACGCCGGGTTCAACCTGGTGACCACGTTCTTGTTCGCCTACAATCCCTGAGGCGTGCTAATTTGACCAGTATTTAGGTGGACGCCCTTGCTGAAAAGATTCAGGCTCACCAATCTTTCAGCGCCCACCAAACTTTATTTGCCAAATGCCTCGATATGCTTGGCCTTGCTTAAATCGGTCGCGGACAAATCAGTCTTCTTCAATTTCGCGTACACCTCGGCACGTGATTTGTACCAATCGGCGACGTCGTTGTCTAATTCAATCAGCCTGTTCAAATCATTCAAAGCCTCATCATAGCGCCCTTGCTTGCGATAGAGTCTTTCTCGAAATTCCAGGGCAGCATCAGGCCGTCGATCTTTTTCTATGATCTCATTTGCTTCTGCCAAGGCTAAATCAGAGTGACCGAGTTTTTCGTATAATTCCATTCGCTTCAAATAGCATTGCTTTAGCTCTCTGAGCCGCACCGGCTGATCGCCTCCCTGAGAGATCTCGTGACCCTGTGCTTTGGCAAAGGTGATGACCTTGTTGTAATCGTCTAAGGCCTTTTGAGATTGTCCTGCGTGTTCATAAAAACCGGCTCGCAAGAAATAGTACTGGCGCAGAGGCTCCAGGGAGATCAAAGTTGAGCAGGCGGCAGCCGCTTCTTTGAACTTGCCCAGCTGCGCTAGAGATTTGGAAAGTTTGTTGTACCCATAAGTGTCCTGCGGATCTAATTTCACCGCCAACTCGAATTCTTTGGCTCCGGCTTCCCACTCACTTCCTTCAATCAACCACTTTCCCCAGAGATGATGCGCCTTCGCAGAGGTTGGAAAATTAGCCATCAGCCTTTTCGCGCACTCGCCGGCCTCCTTGCGCTGCAAATTCGAGTCGTAGAAAACCATGGCCAGCTCGTTCACATCAAAATCCGACGGACTCAATTGGATTGCTTTTGCGAAATAGCTTTGCGCATGAGGCGCATTCGATTGTTGATAAGCGCAGCCGCCCAGGATCGCATAGGCACGACCATTTTTGGGGTCGAGCTCGATTGCTTTGCTGGCAAGTTGCACTACCTGGGGGCGAAGCGAAGCACGGAGCGACATCAAAGCGCCGGTTGTCAGGATTGATGAATTATTGCGCTTGACGAGGATCGCTTTGCGAATTTCCGCGAGCCCACACTTCGGGTCTGAGGAACCACAGCACATCGCCATTACTTCATGCCATTCGCCAGACTTGTCGTCTTTTTTCAATGCCGCCATGGCCTGCGTCAAGGCCAGATTCTGTTCCTGTCTTGAACCACGAAGCAAATGCCAAGCCTGTTTAAGCTCTGGTGTGAGCTTTTCCGCAGCACTGATACCCGTGCCAAAAAACGCCCAAAAGCTACTGACGAAAAATATGCTCAGCCGAATCGTCGTAGACCGCATTATTACCGGGAATTGATTAGAAAATTGTGGCAGTCCGATGGCTTTAATTGTCTCATGTTTTGCAAAGCGTCCATGTACAATCGATGTGCACTCATCCCGGTTCAAGAGCGTCTGTCCCAGAAAACATGACTGGTCTCTTGAGGAACTAATGCCAATAAGCGATGCCGCCCGTCTGAAAACTGTACAAACTTCAGACAAGCCCTTGAGACGCCGATCTTTATCCCTGCTGCATCAGGCGCTTCTCCTGATTATGATTCCGCTTTGCCTCGAGTTGGGATTTCTCTTTTGGTTGAGCCTCATCCTCCAGCAAGCGGAAAAGAACACTGTCAGTGAAGGTCGCTCCGAAACAGCTCTGGTTTATGTCAATTTGGTTTTGACTGATGCCATGAATGCAGTAGGCGCTTTCATGATGTATCGGACAATGAACGAGGAGCGCTTCTTTAATGATGTCAATAGCAGTCTGAGCAAATTACGCGAACACCGAGAATTACTGCAGACTTACGCTTCCGATCAGATTGCACAGGAATTGGACTTGCAATCATTCATCTCACTCGCCGACGAGATTATTGAACTCGCCAGCATGACGAAGGAAATGTATGAAAGCGGCGGCTACACGAACGGCGCCAGGCTTGTCGGCAAAGTGAAAAGCTACATCGCGCGGGTCAATGTTTTGGCCACGTCGATCTCAACCAAAGTAGTTCAGGTTCATCAACGCGAATTGGGCGAGCGCGAAATCGCATCCAGACATGTCCAGGAAGTAGTTAAATTCTTCGCGGCGGCGATTGTGTTTCTCGCTCTCGTCGTTGGCGCGATTTTGGGAATCACTTTTAATCGGCGCCTGCAGCAATTAGTCGAGAACACGCGCAACATCGCCTTGAACAAACCGCTCGAAAAGGCTCTGGAAGGCAGCGATGAGCTAGCCTTGTTCGACAGTGTTATCCATGATTTGTCTGATGATCTCGCTCGCTCGAGGGCGCAAGAGCGCGCGATGATCGATAACACTACAGAGATTATTTTTTCTCTCGACGATCATCAAAGAGTGACTCAGGTTAATCCAGCAGTGATGCGAATCTTGGGTGTTTCTGACGCCGATTTTCTCGGTCATGCTATTCAGTCGTGGGTGCACGAAGAAGATCGTGCAGCCACTTTTGCTGCACTGGAAAAGTGCATCGCAGGCTCACCCGATACAGTCTTTGAATCGCGCATTCGAAAAACTGATGGCAACTTCATAGATACTGTCTGGAACGCACGCTGGTCGGCACGTGACAAATCTTTCTTTTGCATCATTCACGACATTACCGAACGCAAAAATGCCGAGCGCCTGAAGCAAGAGGTCATGGCGATGGTCAGCCACGATTTGCGCTCTCCCCTGGCCTCTATTGGTGTCACTCTGGAGTTGATTTCGGACGGCGTATTTGGCGAACTCAGTGCCAAAGGCGTCGATTCGGTCGGCAAGGCCGAGCAGTCGGTAGCAGCATTGATTGCTTTAATCAACGATTTGCTTGATGTGGAAAGATTGGAATATGGTGCCTTGGCCATGGATCTTCAGGACAGCAAACTCAGCGAAGTTGTCTCTCATGCCGTCGATATGATCGCTAGTGAAGCCGAGAGCAAGCACATTCGCATAATTTGCGACTGTGGTGAGTGGTGCGCTCAGCTCGATCGCGACAATATTCGACGAGTGGTGGTGAATCTTTTGAATAACGCAATCAAGTTCTCACCGGCGGGATCGGTGATTCATGTCAAAGTGTTGGCGGTCACTTCCAAGCGAACACAAAAACCGATGATCGAGGTGCGTGTGACCGATCAAGGTGCTGGTATCGCCCCTGATAAATTGGCTGTCGTATTTGAAAAATTTAGACAGGTTGGCAGACAAGACGCAGGCGAAAAAGCCGGATCAGGATTGGGTCTAGCCATCTGCAAAGCGATCGTTGAAGCGCATGAAGGCGAGATTGGTGTCGAGAGCAAAGTTGGTGCAGGCAGTCGCTTCTGGTTCCGTTTGAAGGCCAATATAGGGACATCTACTAACTGACGTCAACCGACTTACCTATCAGTTGGTAGCCCGCGAGTGGCTTTGAGCGGAGATGCATTGCGCCTCCGGTCATATCTTCTCTCACTCAAAGGCTATTAGCTACTTATTAATTGCCGTCGCCGTAACGCCCAGGTAACGGCGGCAGCTTTAAAGTTTTGGTCGGAGTATTCCATCCTCAATCAGCAAGAAAATATGTCAAAACAATCTTTAGAACACATCGTCAACGACATGCATCAACCGAATGGAATGCAGCACGTCTTTCGGGACCTGGAATTCCTGCGTCAACACGAGTCGCAAAAGGCTTTTCATCGAGACCTCAATCATCTCAATAGCACTTTGCATAAGCAGGGACTTTTGCCTAAGTTCGAAGTGATTGACGCTTCGCCCAATGGATTCGCGATTCGGCAGAAAG
Organism: Bryobacterales bacterium; assembly: GCA_903970295.1. Next base: position 5,632 of record CAJCHQ010000772.1, on the reverse strand, counting down.
GGGCTCATCCCAAGCCGCAGGATTCACAGCCTCACCAGTCAGGTGCCGCACGTGAGTCAGGCGAAGCACGCGAGTCACGCGAGTCACGGGAGTCACGCGGACCAAGCGAGTCGCGCCTACCACGCTCTTCCTCGCCAGTTGCTTCCGAACGTCGATCGGCTAAGATGCCGTCAACGGATCGTTCGCGGGCTGCGGCAGATGAATCGCAGCTTGCAAATGACGAAGCTTCTCCTGGCCGTGACTTTTCCCCCAAACCTAGGCCAGGGCAACGTCCGGCGCCCACTCTCGCTCCTTCCGAGTCAGATTCTTCTGAAACTACAGATAGAACTCGCGCAGGAACTGATGGCGGCCGCGTTGCTTTTTTCGGCGATTCAATCACCAAAGGTATGACAGCAAGTCCTGAATTCAAAAGATATTTTGGTGGCAACGCCGAGAATTTTGGTCACAATGGCGATAGTACTGAAAAGCTTATGTCCAGACTGAAAAGCGGCGAAGACACGACACCTGGAAAACCCCCAGAAAAAGGTGTGATTTTGATCGGCACTAACGACCTTGGGTCGGGCAAGAGCGATCACCAAATTGCTCAGGGTGTGCTCAATGATTTGGCAGAGGCGGAGCGCCTCAATCCTGGCACCAAGTTTCTTGTTGTCGGTTTGCTGCCACGCGGTCAGGAAGCCGGAAATTATTACCGACAACACATTGCCAACATAAATAGTGAGTTGAGCGCTGCACTAACAGGAAACTCGCGGGCCAAGTTCGCCGACATTGGTGCTGGCATGTTGGAGGCAGACGGTAATATGTCCAATCGCCTCTGGCAAAAACCTTATGGATACGTGCATCCGACGATGGGCGCAGGATACGAACGTCTCCTCACCCTACTTAAACCGCAGGTAGACGCGCTGTGAGGTAAAGCATCTAAGCCGTAGCATACAGATTAAGTAAGCCATGGCAAACGGACTCAAGCTGTGCACTCAAACTCAGCCATCGCAGACTCAGTGGCGCTTAAAGATGTCTACCGGCGTAGTCGAAACTGACTCAGTTATCGGCGAGAGTGTCTCTTTAACAGCCGTGCGAGTCCGGATTTATCACTTCATCAGAATCTGTGGTTGAAGCAGAATTCTTGTTGAGGTCGCTGAATCCGCTAGGATTGTGTCCTGCGTCGCCACCACCTGTGCCACCGCCACCATTGCCACCGCTTGCTCCGGTGAGTGCACCGAAATGGTCAAAATCCACGACTGGCGCCTTTCCGACTAACTTGCGATCGCCAAGCAATTTCAATTCGCGTTCGATATCATCCATGGAGCGAGATGGTTCGAAGATTTTCGCAATATCCTTGTAATATAAAGTCTCCTTCTCGAGTAAGGCTTGTGCAATTTGGTCCAACTCAGCGCGGTGAGTGCGGAGAAGTTCGTGGACATTTGACAAGCAATCATCGACCAAATGCTTAATTTCTAACTCGATCTCGCGCTCAGTTTCAGGCGACGGTCCGTAATCTTTTTGATAGCCTCTACTGCGATCGCCGTAGGCAACGTCAACTGCAAACTTGAAAGACCCCATTCCCCAGTCTCGGATCATGCTGCGCGCTATGCTCGCCACGCCATTCAGGTCAGAAGAGACACCAGAAGTAGTTGTTTCCATGTGCAGATTTTCGGCACCATAACCGCCAAGAAAAACTTCGATATCTGTAATGTATTCCTGCTTGTTTTTCTGGACATAATCTTCTTTGGACACCGGCCACAACCGGCCTAACGCGGGACCTCTAGGGACGATAGTCAACATTTGAATGCGGTCACGACGATTGCGGTAATAGCAGACCAAAGCATGGCCTGCTTCGTGATAAGCAGTTTGAGTCAACTCATCGACTAAAACCTTCATGCTGTAGGCCATGCCAAATCGAACTCTTTGTATGGCGTGGAAGAGATCTTCTTGCGAGATTTCTTTGCGACCTTCTCTGACTCCAATTAACCCAGCTTCGTTGACGATGCTCTGAATATCAGATCCGGCACTGTATGTTGTCATCCTGGCTAGTTCCAGGGCATTGACACCCTGATCCACTTTTCTCTTCTTCAGATAACTTTGGAAGATTGCTTCTCGACCCTCGAGGTTGGGCAAGGGAATGTTGATTTGCCGGTCGAAGCGTCCAGCCCGAAGAAGCGCTTCATCAAGCATATTTGAATTGTTGGTGGCACCAATAGTCAAAACCTTGTGTTTGCCAAATCCATCCATTTCCACGAGCAATTGGTTCAAAGTCTTGTTCGAATCCTGAATTGCGCCACCACCAAAATCTCGTCCACGCTTACCACCTATAGCGTCGATTTCGTCTATGAAAACAATGCAGGGTTTTCCACTGCGACGAGCTTGCTCATACACTGCACGCACGCGGTTTGAGCCGACCCCAGCCCACATCGATTGAAAGTCGCCACCCGAAAGTGAATAGAACGGGACTCCAGCTTCATTCGCAATGGCTTTCGCCAACATGGTTTTGCCTGTTCCAGGCGAACCGACCAGAAGGATGCCCTTCGGGGCTTTCAGCCCAGCTTCTGCGACCAGATGTGCGTGTTTTAGCAACGCAACCACTTCAGCGGCTTCTGCTTTGGCTTCGTCCATGCCTTTGATGTCATCAAGTTTGACTTCGAGATCCGGTACTTTAGCGAGATTCATTCCACCGACGTTCAACTTGGACCCGGCGGAAACTGAGATACGTTCAACTGCTTCTTCTATGTCTTCTTTGTCGACCGCCTTTTTGCCCTTTCTGACTGCGAGGATTGCCGCCTCATTGACCGTCGCGGAAATATCTGCGCCAGAGAAATTAGTACTCAAGCGCGATATCTTGTCGAGATCCAAATCCCCTTCGGTCTTGATTTTTTTCAAATAGGAAGTGAACATCTTTTTGCGGGCTTCGGCATCCGGAAGTCCAACATAGGTCTTGCGATCAAAACGACCTGAGCGAGTAAACGCGGAATCCAGCTTCTCTTCCACATTAGTTGCACCGATTGTGATGACGGTGCTGCGCCCGATGCCGTCTAATTCGATTAGAATTTGATTCAGGGCTGGCGTTCGTTCACCACCAAATCCCATCGAAACGTTGTCTGATCCTGCTCCAATTGCATCGATCTCATCGATAAAAATGATTGCCGCCGGACTCTTGCGAGCTTGCCGATAAAGAGCTTGAATGCGGCTGGACCCACGTGCTCCCAGATAACTCGCAGACAAACCAAAAAATGGCACCCCCGCTTCATTCGCTATTGCCTTCGCCAGCATTGTCTTGCCGACTCCGGGAGGACCAATCATCAATATTCCTTTCGGAATCTTGGCACCAATAGCTCGAAGCTCGTCTCCGTGTTGAAGAAATTCAACGATTTCGCTTATGTCTTGTTTGACGTCATCGATGCCAATCACGTCGGCAAGCCGAATTGATGGGTCCGATTGGGTGACTCTTATATCGCCATCGATGAGAGTACGTTCCAGCCCGACCGAAACTCGATCAAGCGCTTGCATGACCATTTCAAGGTCAACTTTTGCTGGGCCGTTAGGTCGCACACTGATTAAAGCTGCTTCGTTAACGACATTCGCGATTTCAGCAGGCGAATAGTTAGAAGTCAGCAACGATAGAGTATCCAGGTCAATGTCAGGATCTGCCTTCACCTTTCCAAGATAGTATTTGAACAGCCCTTTCCGGTCTTCAGGGCCGGGTGGTTGAAAGTAAATCCGTCTGTCCATGCGACCTGGCCGCATCAAAGCAGGGTCGAGTACGCCATCATTGTTGGTGGCACCGATAACGAGCAGATTGCCGACGCCATGGAATCCATCCATATGAGTTAGCAGTGTATTGAGAGTCATATTCATGTCAGTTTGACCACCGAAACCTTGATCGCTGCGGCGGCTAGAACCTAGTGAATCAATTTCGTCAATAAAAAGAATGCATTTGTCATGCTTAGCTAATTTGGCAAAGAGCATCTTCAGCTTGACCACACCGAGTCCCATGATCAACCCGCTGACACTGCCTCCCTCAAGCACATAAAACGGCACACCGACTTCATTGGCAATTGCTCGCGCGAAAAGAGTTTTGCCTACGCCCGGTGGTCCAATGAAAAGCAGACCCTTCGGTACGAGTGCTCCCGAATCGGCGTAGCGTTGGGGATTATGCAAAATGTCGACGACTTCTCTAATTTCTTGCTTGGCTGCATCGTTGCCGATTAGCTCCTCAAGTCGCGCCGGCGCCTTTGGATTGATTGGCGATTCTTTGTACAGCCATTTGAAATAAGTCCGTCCCCAGGGTTTTGGTGCTTTCGCGTCCGCTCTCGGCGGCAGAGGGAAGAGAATGTTGACCAGGATGTAAAACTGCATCAGCACTATTGCGGCACCAAATATGAGCGCCGAGTAGGCAGACAGAATTGAATATTTCAGGAATGCTGGGGTCGATGAAAATGGATTCCACCACATGCAGGTGAGCAGCAGTAGGACGAACCATATTGCGAGGAATGTCCAGCGAGCACCGTTTTTCATGTCTAAACCAATCCTTTTGCCTTACCTAATTAAAAGCCGACCATAGGGAAATCCGCATGCTTTGGCTTGGCAGTGTCGTTCCAGATTTCCGTCGCATAGGTGGATTTCTTCGCCTGATCAGCAACGAAAAAATCTGCTATCTGTGAGTCATGCACTGTTTTGCCGTTGGAGTCGCCGCGGATATCAGTGATAGCTGTTGGTGCCGCTTTTGGCGGCCCATGGGAATCGGTAACCCAAGCCGTGAATACCAATGCCAAAATAAAAATGATGATATAGCTCTTCATACTCGTATCGCTGTCTTCGCTATGTTGGTGACATTCCTCTCGCGGGACCGTAGTAAAGTCATTTTAACTTGAGTTCTCCTTAATATTCTTAAGATGCATAAATACGCATCCTCTCAGCCTAATGACCTACGTTAGGCACCACTCTTTTGACCATTTGCATCAAGCTCATCGAATCGAGTTCACCGGAAGCGCTTTCAACTTTCACACCGTCTTTGAACATTGCAAAGGTTGGAACGCTGACGGCGCCCCACTGCTGGCCCAGTGCCGGATACGACATTACGTCAACTTGAACCACCCGCAAATCTGACTGAGTCTGACTGGCCACTTCTTCAACTGCATGAAGTTCTCGTTGACATGCGTCGGAGCCCGTGGCCGTAAAGAAAACCAAAACTGGAGTAGCCGATTTGATTACATCTCTGTCGAACCCTGGCTCATCGAGTCTTGGAATTTTCACGTCGGACGCAGGCACCGCCTGAATACTCATGCGCGAGTTCGGAGCCAATTGTTTCTGCTGTCCGCCAAAGTCGGTTGGCGGTGGCGGATCATCACCAATGGGAACGCTGGGTACGGGGCCGTTGCCACTGTCGACTTGTCTTCCGTTGAGGTAGCTGCCAATGACGAGAGCCAAGAGAAAGGCAATGATTGCTTCCTTCAATTCACGAACTCCTCTGCCGAATGCAAAATGACTATTAGCTATATCTTGCCACGGTCGCTCGCGGTCTGCTCGCATGACCATCAGTTCTTATTACTTTAGTCATATGGCTTCAGCTCAGCATCTGCGTAGTCCCCGGACAGCAACTAGTCCAAATCCTGGATCTTGACTTCCTGTGAGAGCGCTGACA
>CAJCHQ010000771.1 GCA_903970295.1 Bryobacterales bacterium | reverse complement strand
TCTTCTTCGGACATCTTTATGAGTGGTATCTCGGTGCGTTCTTAGTCGAGCAATTTCTGAAAAAAGACGACAGCGGCACAAAAACAATTTCGGTATTAGCTTCACTATGCGCGGTGATCGGGCTAGGGCGCTGCCTGCTGCCGGGCTTCGATCCCATTTCCACTGAAGAAATGGCATTCGCCACTGCCTTTGCGGTTTCTCTCTGGTGGATGCTCACTAATGAAAAGCGTATTTTAGACTGCAAATTGAGGGTGGTGCGATTGGTCTTCACCAGCCTCGAGTTTCTCGGAGAGCGCAGCTACTCGATTTATTTGTGGCAGTCGCCGGTCATACGCAGCGTCGTCGTGGCTGTCATCGCGCTGGCACCGTCGCTTGGCGCCCATTATTGCCTCGCTCTTTTCGTTTCTCTGATCGCCGGATCATTGGCACTGTTGGCGGGGCTTTTGGCGTTCGATTTGGTCGAACGGCATTTTCTTTTCAAAGCTGTTCCTCATAGCCATATGAATCCGAGTTATCGCATTGGGGCATAAGCAGCATGAGCGCATGCGCACAAATCGACTTTACTCCGAGCTGCCGGGACCGGCAGCCGACGAGCCACAGCCAGGTATTTGTCCACTTGTGTCCGGCACGGCTGTATTTGTGCAGGTAATTATCGTGTTTACGTCGATCGGGTCAACGGTTGGCGGGTGCTGGATCAACATCAGGGCGGGAAACGCATAGCGCCGCCTGGTGAAAGCACCATCAGTCAAGTCACCGGCTGAAGCAAGCCAGGGCGCGGGCAAGTTGATGCTGCAGCCGGTCGTCACCAAGACATACGGGTTAGAGCTATTGAGATAGTCTCCGAAAGCAAAGCTGGCTTGATCGACTACTGGCTGGCTAACCAGGTATCCGTCCGTATGGTGCGTGGAACAAGCCATTGCGGCAGCCTTATACGAGAGATCTTGAGAGTCGGAAGTTCCCGCTGCTCGAGCAGCGTCGCGGCAGGCAACATCATTGGCGCCGTATCCGCCGAGAAGAAATACAAAATCGATTGTGGCCACTGCCAAGGCTGCGCAGAGCATGGAGCCGAATGCAACATCGAGAGCGATTGTGCCCAGGGCTGGTCGTCTTTTCGAATTACTGATCATCGCAGTGCCACCAATTGGGTGACGATATTCCTGAGTGCCAGATTCAACTGCGCAGGAGAGCTACCAGCCGCACAAAAGCCGCCTGTCATCGTTGCCGTCTGAGATAGAAACTGCCATTGCTGTGCACCATTAGTGGTGCTAACATCAATCGCGATTATTTTGATACCGTTGCGGGCAGCAATCCGTGCCTGGTCATAACAAGCCTGCGCAGCTGGCGAATTGGCACCTCCTCCTCCTCCGGGAAGATCGGGCTGACCGTCGCTCACCAGGAGAATGATTTTTTCAGCATCCGGTCGTGATCGAGCCGGGTCAGTCAGCTCACGGATTGCTTCCGCCAGTGCCGCAGAAGTGTTGGATTCACCGGTAGCTACGAAACTGGAAATCAGCTGCACTAGCGTTTGAATATTGGGCGGGGGCGGCGGTAGGGCTTGCGCGAAAGCCGGTTGGCAGAACCATCGATCGATTCTCAAACAATCATTGATCATGCCGACCTGATTGGGTGGCGCCGAGTTCAATGGTAATAGAGGCAGCGGATAAGCGGCAGTGCCGCCAGCAGGCCAATTCGAATCGATAAAGTAAGTGGTCGCTCCGCTTCCTGTGCCCCAGGTACTTTGAGAGTCAGTGCCGATGTAATCGGCAAAAGAAACTAAGCCGCTGCTCAAATCAGTGCTTTTGTTGAGGGCACGGAGAATTTGGATGGCAGCGGTTTTCGCGCCCACCATTGGTTGCACTATGCGGTTGGCCTGGGTGAAATAAACTTGTTGGTACAGTGGATTGGGGGCGGTCGCCGGCAACCAGGCTGGACGCCCACCTGTGACTAATCCCTGCTGCATGGCAGCGGCAGAATTGAGGTTCCCGCGTGCCGCTTCTACCAGCGTCTGAACATTGGGGAACTGCAAGCCAGTGGCCGGATCATTCCAGCCACCGAATTGAGCATTGCCGTCCAAATTCGTGACCACGTCGGTGACCAGATTTGTTGCCTGACTGGGATCAGGCATTAAGCCGCTTTTGTAGTTGCCCGGCGGCAAACCGACTTCGCTGGCGCGAGTCGCTCCGCCCAAAGCTCTCAGCCCTTTGTACGAACTGCCGGGTGACTCGGAGAATAACAACCGGCTACCATTCAGAGCCGTGGATAAGGCAGAGAGATTTTCCGGACCGACGGCATTGACTCGTGTGCCATCACTTGCCGGTTTGACAATGTTGAGGAGCGAGCCAGTAGCAGCTCCGGGGACATCATATGCGACTTGTCGTCCGTTCCAGAATCGCTTGACCATTGTCACGGCTGTGCCATCGTCCATGGAGGCGGAGACATCAAAACACAAAACCAGATCGATCGGTGGAATTCCACCCTCTGAGCTGACTGTGATGGGCAGGCTGCCCAGTCCTAAATAAGATCCACAGAATGATTGGTGACCGTACAAAGCTTTGACACGAACTCCTTTGGCACCGGGCTGACCCGGCAAAACTTGCTCTTCTTTGTCATTCACCAGGCTGACCCAGAGGACTGTTTGACCTGCCCCGACGTTTGCCTTTGCTGGGGTGCCCGCGCTTTCCAGCAGGCTGGTGTTATTCAAGCTTTTGTTCAAGACTGTGTTTCGCTGGAACACAGAAGCGGTGGACAAGATTGCCTGTCGTTCGCTAGCAGCAAGGCTACCATTACTCTGACTACTCGTTGACTCAGTCGATTGCTTGAGAAGATTAGCGGTGGCACAAAGGGCGGCGGCGTCGCAAATGTACTGTAGCTGCGATCTGGCGACAACATAACGCCAGACTTCGAATGTCGCTAAACCGAGCGGCAAAATCGCGAACAAGCCGATGGCGCAAAACAAAATGATGCCAGAGGCTCCAACTTGATTGCGCCCTCGGTTGGCTCGCTTCATTAATATGCCAGTCCCTTTGGTCGCTCTGCAAACAACTGACAGGATGCAGCCAATTTGTAGGGTTCGGTCAAACCCGGTACCGATGCGGAACATAGAAGTCCGTCATGCATTTGCATGATCGGTCGAATGGAGCCTTTGGCGCTGACTTTGATAAAGTAAAGGTTGCTTTGAGAATTAATTGAACCGGGAGCCAGAGGCGCGAACGATTCGATCTCCGAACCGGATTCGAGGTTCCTGGTGACGATCGAGATATTGAGATTTTCTACAGTGATGCCGTTAAATGACTCGCTTCCGCTCTGAATTAAAGATGACGCCTGCGCTTGTGCGTCGTGGAAGCTGCGCGCTCGCGATGCCGACGAACAGGCTGATTTGACCAGCGTGTCAAACAAAGCGCCGCGATAAGAGAGCGTGGCCAGCCCAAGGAGCGGCAGGCCGACGGCGATAAATGCCAGGAAAAGAATCGCAGGCAGTTCCATAATTGAATTTCCATTCGAACGACGGTGCACGGTTTGGCTCTCCGAATAAGGGTTCTGGACCTGAGGACGACCGATGTGCTTTCGCAAGCTGGTTAGTAAATGGGTTTCCGGGCGTACAACTATCAAAAATTAGTTGCCATATGGTGATTTAGATAGTGTACGCGCCAGGTTGCAATTTTGAAAGTTATTTCCTTGTGGAGAAATTGTGAGTCTAATTGTCGCCAATTGGCGCGAATTGAAGTTCGCATGTTAATGGCCGAAGTAACGCGGTAGTAACGACCGCCGGCTATGGTGAATGAGCAAGATGAAAAAATCGATTAGCCGACAGGGTTCGTTCGGAAACAGACTGCTCAAGCAAATAAAGTCGGCATTTTAGATGTATCGCGTGGAGAGGGCTTTCTATATGGCACAGACTTCCCAGAGAACTGACATCGTGAGTCAACCGGCGTCCCCAAAACCGCCGGACATTCCAACATTAACTGCCGAAGCTGAAGCGGGAAAAGGTTGCGCGTTAAGCCATCAACTGCAGAACATGTCATTCGAAGATACAATCAAAACACTAAAGCAAATTTCGCTGGAGAATGACAAACGCCGCACGACTAACCCTGACCTGCCCGAAATTAGATTCACTTCTGAGGCGAACAATGGCGATTATACGGGTGACGATCAGTTATTGCTTGAACTCGATAGCAATAACAAACACTTCATTGGGGCCGGTCTGCTTCAAGCGAGCTGGCTTATCGACGATGACGCCTCGGACATGAGCAAAATTGGTGCAAGAACTAATGCTTGCTCAGATTGGAGCGGGGAGAACCACACGGATGAAGGCAAATTCGTCAACTTTCGCACGTGAATTGAGGCACCGTTTGCGGGATCTCAATGTCTCCAGCTTTCCTAATGTTCTCGAAGTGCCGGTCCCATCCTTGCAATTGACTATTAGTGATGTCCTCCGGAAATTCACGCATGAAATTTGACCAACTCCGGGTTTTGATTAAACTTTGGTCGGTCTGTTCGTAAGAGTCTCCCATGAAGTTGGTGTATGCGTCGACTGATTTTCTTCGATCATTGGAGAGTTCATAGGGCCCGACAACCTCCCCTCCATGATTATTTGAATATTTAATCGCCCACTCGACCGTCATATGGGTGAGTGCGTGAGTGACTGGATCGTCACTAGTGATTTTTGCTTCCTCCGCATGGAGAATTTTTTGGCGCTTACGGTTGTAGCATTGAGAAAATCTTGTCTCAACGCGTACAAGCAAGGGTTGATTGCATTAGCCAATTCAGCTCTGGCAGTCCCAGCTGGATGCAACGGCGG
>CAJCHQ010000770.1 GCA_903970295.1 Bryobacterales bacterium | reverse complement strand
GCGTCCGGTGCAGGGACCGAACGAGAGCCTTTACGAATTTAACAAGAGAAAAAGGCTTTATGATCAACAACACGAAAGAGACCTCAATCGAGAAACCCCGAAACAACACGCTGAAAGAATCAAAGGCCTTGGAGAAATGGGAAAAGGCGTATTACAGTTTCCGCATTAGAAATCTGCAAAGAGCGAAAGAGCGATTTAAATGCTTTCAGCCACACTGAGCGCAGCCAAGCTCCATTCATTAGCAACATCCAACCGTCCTAGGAACAGATTTATACCTACTAGCTTCACCATTCTTTCGATCTTCGCCTGACCGGTGTCGATTTTAGAAAATTTGGTAGCAAGACGGAACGCATAAAAACGCAGTGAAATGTTTTGCCAAACTTGTATAGCCATAAATGAAAGAATCAAGATGACCGAACCTTCGACTAGCAGTTCCGGATCTGAAGCGCTGCCGGCCGTTAGTCGATACCAATCACTCAAGTCGCCAAGCCTTGAGCACAAATCATCATCTCCAAAATTATGTGCCACGGCCCCAAGGATAGAAATTGTGAAGGCGCTGTGAAATCGATTGATTCCGGAAGAGTCAACTGGTAGCAATCTCAAAGATTGATCAAGTAGCTTTTTGGCATAAGTGCGATCCTGTGCAGTTATGGCTATTAACGACAGTTTGGAGAGAATTTTGCTACCTCGAGTCCACGATTCATTTTTCAAATAAATCGCTAATGATTTCTCGTAGAATGGTCTTGCAGCAAGGAAACCGGATCCGTAAAACGCCTGATTGCCGTAACATTCGTACAAATCAGCCAACTGCACCGACGATTTGCCAAATATCATCGAGATCAAGTCGCCACTGACCTTCTCGCCCAGCCAGTTAGTAGAGCTCACCAACCGCGACGGCAGAAGTGCGGGAGTACCCTCAATTAGCGAAAAAGGTTCATGAACTACAAATTGCTCTCCAAAATCCTGACTATCGAGGTCGCCTTGTAAGTAGGTCAAAGTGCGGCTGCAATAACAGGTGCTCAGCATCGCAAGCATTATTGTCGCAGTCAAACAACAGGGAACAGAAACGAGTCTCACGAAAAAAAATGCATTGTTGAGCTGCCCTCCTAGTGCTGCAGGTCCGGCAAACTTGCCAACTGTTGGCTCTTGCTGCGCGAGCAGGATCAGAGTGACCGCGCTAACCAGAAGACATAGAACTGCTGCACCGTCTTGAAGCCTAATAAACTGAAGTGCGTAATCCATCGAAGCTAAGGTGGCAGCGCAACAGAAGCAAGTTACACCCAAGAGGACCATGGTAGTTTGTAATGACTGAAGTTTTTTCATGCGTTTGATCTCGAACCTTACTCTAATGGTAGTCTCGACTCGTACAAGAGTCATCCGTAGGAATACGCAAAAGATGGAAATTTGAGACATGTTTTTGCCACTGGTCTCCAGTCTTCAGACATAAATAGGCCACTGTGATGCAATGACGAACTTCGGGAAGAATCGAATGTTACGCGCAATCGCACAATCCAACAGTGCCTCAGGCAGCGCGGTTTGAACCGAGTAACTGTTATGCGCCAATTACTACTTCCTTTTAGCAATCAGTTAGATGCAAATAGCGCCGCCGCTAGATAGACGGCATGTCACGCATCGGACTTTCATCAACATGCGAGTGCTCGCTGCAACGCTGCAACGTGCTTCTGGAAATATTGAGTTGCTGGCAGATTTCCGCCCTTGGTCGACCGGACGACACCAGTCTTTGATGACATCAGGGCTTGGCTTTGTCTTTGGACGACCGCCAAACTTGCTTGCTTTCTTTGCCGCTTCCAAACCGGCGAATCGACTGGGATCTCCCATACAGAGTGGTGGTTACGGACCATTTGGAGAGAATGCGCAAACTGGTCCCGCAGGCTTCACTGGACAACAATATTTTTCTACGGGCGGAATCTATTCGTTCAGAAATAGATTTTACAATCCGAAAATTGGTCGATTTATGCAGCCGGATCCGATCGGTTATGCCGGTGGCGATAATTTATACGCTTACGTTCTAAACAACCGTGCGCCACGCACGCAGGAGGTGATACTTGTTTCATAATTGAATATGAGTAGCACTGAATGCGGTGCTGTGCAAGAGATGGAGGGAGGTCCTCCGAAGCCGCTTTACAGGAAGAGGCTTCAAACTACCGTAAGGTGCTCTGGTAAAGAGCCAGGGTGCTGAGCATTACGGCTAAGGCGCGGGGTACCCCGCGTTGTGTGAGGTTCAAGAAGATGAACGCAAGTGAACCATCGATGACGTGTCGAAATGACAAAGACGACATCAAAACTGAGGTTGGGTTGTTGCTTCAGGAAGAGTCTGGGAGATACCTGGTTACTGCCCAGGCGGTGTCCGGCATAGAGGTGGCATGAGCTTGAATCGGGCTCTTGCAGAGAACGTGGGAATCTGTCGTTCTGATGATGCGGTTTAGCAAGCGCGGAAGTACGCAGGCAGCAAGCCAATACGGGAAAAGTCACAAGTGGAGAACCCATGAGGGCGAAAGTACCGAAGCAGAGCACAGAGACGGAGCAACCTGTAGTAGCGTCGAGAGCTGCGAAAGCAGAAGGAGCGAAGGGGTTGCGTTATCCAGCTTTATCGTTAGGTCAACTCACGGAGGAAGAACCGGTGAATAAGGCAAAGCAATTTGTAATTTCTCAGGCAATCGTTCAAGAAGCTTTTGAGCGAGTGAAAGCCAACAAAGGAAGCGCTGGCGTTGACAATCAAACCATCGAAGAATTTGAACAAGGGCTGGAAAAGAACTTGTACAAAATCTGGAATCGAATGTCATCCGGAACATATTTTCCGCCGCCAGTGAAAAGTGTGGAGATACCCAAGAAAGGCGGCGTCAGAAAACTCGGGGTGCCAACTGTGGCAGACCGTGTTGCGCAGATGGTGGTGAAACTGTATCTGGAGCCTATTGTGGAACCAAAATTTCACAAGGACTCATACGGGTACAGACCAAATAAGTCTGCACTAGATGCAGTGGCAACAGCAAGAGAAAGATGCTTGGAGAGAGCCTGGGTTATAGATCTGGATCTCCAGTCGTTCTTCGACACGCTAGATCACACGCTTGTATTGGAACAGCTCAAGAAACACACGGACTGCCCCTGGATAATCCTATACGTTGAACGATGGCTCAAAGCACCAGTTCAGCTTATGGATGGAACGGTGGTGGAGAGAGATTGCGGAAGCCCGCAGGGCTCCGTGGTCTCACCTTTGTTAAGCAACATTGTCTTGCATCACGTATTCGACAATTGGCTAGCGCACAGCTATCCAAATGTTCCGTTTACGCGGTACGCGGACGATGCGCTGGTGCATTGCGAAACACGCAAGCAAGCCGAATACCTAAGGGACGTGATATCGCGCCGATTCGGACAACACTTGTTGAGGGTGCATCCCCAAAAGACCAAAATCGTGTATTGCAAGGATTCGAAACGTATCGGCTCGCACGAGCACGCGCAATTCGATTTTCTGGGATATGCATTTCGACCTCGATTGGCAAAAACCAGAGATGGTCGTTATTTGGTTGGGTTTCTGCCAGCAATGAGTACCGCAGCCGGCAAGAAAATCCGTGCCACTATAGGTGGTTGGAAGCTGAACCAGCGTAGCGACAAGTCAATTGTTCAACTTGCGAAAGATATCAATCCGCAAGTACAGGGATGGATAAACTATTTTGGTAAATTCTACCGAACTAGCATGCGTCCAACTTTGGAGCGTCTTGATGCCTA
>CAJCHQ010000769.1 GCA_903970295.1 Bryobacterales bacterium | reverse complement strand
TCCCCGTTTGGGCAAGCAGTACACGACCAATGGCACGTTCATTGGAATTGCCATCCGCAGTAAGCGAGATCTCAACCCCGCGGGCGGACCGGAAATTACAGCCGGCTTGAACTTTGCCGGGCCGGATGGAAAGAGTCAGGGACATCTGCTATTCGATGGCAGCTTCCGAGGATTTTCATATGACACTTTCTACATTACCGGGAAGCTAGTCAGGTTGAAGAATTGGACAATCAAGCTGATTGGCAGCGCCTTCAGGCTGGCTGAACGGATTAAATTCATCGAGCCTCGGACGACTTTGCCGATCCTCGTGATTGGTCGCGACAACGCAGTCGGGAGCTTTACTCTGGACGATCGGGGCCGCCTCAAAACCGACCTCGACCCCAGGGACAATGCTTCCTTCTACAATCGTGCCAATCAGCATATGAAGGCTTTCACCAGAGCAATTGGCGCCAGGTTTTTGCGCTTTCCGCTCTGGAGTTTGCAAAGCAAAATCGATGTGCCGCATAACCTCGGGGGCGCGCCAATGGGGGCGAACATCGAGAGCGGCGTTGTCGACGATTGCGGTCGGGTGTTCGGTTACGACAATCTCCTGGTGCTCGATGGCTCAATCATTCCGGTCACACTCGGCGCCAACCCGGCGTTGACAATCGCCGCTCTGGCTGAACGTTCGATGGCATCAGTTTTGGTTCAGCACAAGACTGAAGGCGCAATCCGAGCCCAATCAGTGCCATCACCGGTAATACCGGCAGCGAGCGATGCGAGTGCCGATTTTGCGGCCCTTTACCAGGCGGTAAAGGCTGGCGCTGCGGCGGCTCTGCCATCGTCGCTGGTGGGCAAAACGATTCTCTGGACACAGGGAATACTGGCTCGCCACATGGGCAACCACTCAGTCACGGTCCTGGGTCGCATGCGCGCCATGGGGCTGAATGTAGTGAAAGTGCCGGTCAACACCGACGTGGCAACGCAAGAAGATATCGCTCTGATTATGCGATGTATCGAGGGCTTGGCAGCAGGCGAAGGCATTCTTGTTGGTCACAGTCGCGGTGGCGTCATGAATCTCGATGCTTACAGGCAACTCTCTGCGACCGGCAAAGACAAGATTGCGCGGATTATCTGCATACAAAGCCCAGTCAACGGCACGCCCTTAGCAGACATAATCCTCGCTTCCAAATTGCGCAGTATCGTTCCGGCTCTCACCCGCGTCATTTTTGGCAATAATATTGTCGACACACTGCGCGAGTTGTCGGTGCCTGGGCGCGAAGCCGCGCAGCGGGCTTTGCCGCCGCTGGACGAAAAAGATCGAGCAAAGATTTGGACTCTGCGCTCGAAAATTGAGCGCGGTCAAAGTCCCAGCTTTGCACTTTCGCGTTGGCTCAATGCACGCAGCGGTTGGGAAAGCGATGGCATCACGCCTTATCGACTTTCGGAGATTCCGGGAACGAGAGATGTAACTCTTCTGGGTTACGACCACGAAAATCTGGTCATCCAGCAGCCGACTTTCTGGAAGCGGCTAACTGGCTATCGACCACATAAAACCTACAATGCTGGAGACGTGATCGAGACGATGCTCAGGCTTGTTGCTCGTTAAGCTTGTGCAGATGGGAGTGGCTGGGCAGGGACGCTCAGCCATCAATTTCTAAATGTCCGAACCAGGATTTCAGCTATTTCCCAAAGCGTCAAAGCTCAAGAGAAAAAAGCTGCGATTCGAGGAGTCACCAAATGACACTAAAAGCCGCCCCACTTGCAGTGGATCACATCTACAAAACCTTTCCCAAAGGGAAGACAAAAGAAAATGTCGTTGCCGTCAAAGATGTATCGTTCACGATAAATCCTGGCGAGATCGTCGCTTTTCTCGGTGCCAACGGGGCTGGAAAAACGACTACCATCAAGCTGATTGCCGGTTTGATCTCGCCGGACTCGGGCGAAGTTCGCATCAACGGCAAAAACCCACTGCTGGATCGTTCTGTCTATTCAGAGTTTTCCATCCTGCTCGACCAGCACAAATACGCGTATGCTCGTCGGCGCGTAGCTGACAGCCTGTGCAGCTTCGGAGTTCTGAAAGGACTTTCGTACGCTCGCTCCAAACGGCGCGCACAAGATCTGCTCCATTTCGTCGGATTGTCGGAGAAGGCAGACGCCGAATGCCGAACCCTATCGAAAGGCATGGAGCAAAAGCTCAATCTCGCCGTTTGCTTGATCAGCGAGCCCAAACTCTTGCTCCTGGATGAGCCGACAAACGGCTTAGATGTGGAGGCGACGCAGCAAATGATCGGTCGATTGCGTGATCTTGTCACTTCCTGCGGGCTTTCGATTTTGCTCACCACCCACATGCTGGACGTGGCTCAAACCATGTCCGACCGGGTGGTCGTAATCGATCGCGGTTCGATCATCGCGCAAGACACCACGCAAGCGCTGCTCAAGCGATTTTCTGGTGAGATCTACAAGATTCGCTTTAGCGGAAAATTGAGTAATTCGCAGCAGCTTGCTTTGAGTAAATCGGCGGTGGTCTCATCATCAGACGCGGAAATCATCCTCCCCGGAAATAGCCAGAAACTCTACCAAGTCCTGGCTTTGCTGCAACCATTGCCGATCATCTCTGTAACCACAGGAGATACCAGCCTGACGGACGTGTTTCTGAAATTGATAGGAGGCAGTCATGTTTGATCTCTTCGTTGATGAATTAAACATTCGACTGTCATTTCTCAAACGCCGCTGGTGGGATCAGTTTTTCTACATGCTGTCGATGGGAGGCACTTTTTGCTTCTTCTACGTAACCGGAATGTACGCCAGTTCCGGCAACCAGGCGCACAATCACTTCGGTGAACTTCTCATAGGTTATATTCTGTGGATCCTCATCTTCAGCATATTCAACGGTATTTCGAATTCGCTGAACAAAGAGCAAGCGGGAGCCCTGATCACAATCCTCACTTCACCCATTGGTACGCGGAAGATTTTGTTCGTGCGCAGCGTCGTCGATTGCTTGTTTCAGGTGTCGATGCTGACGCCGCTGTTTCTGCTTGCAGCGCTGGTCACGGGCATTCGCGTCCATCTGGACGGGACCATGATTATTCCTTTGCTGGCTGTCATGCTTTCAGCAGTAGGCTTCGGCTATGTGCTGTCAGGATTGCAGCTGGTGACAAAGGAAATAAATTACACGATGCAAATGTCCCAGTACGTCTTGATGTTTGGCATCATGGGACCGGTCGAGGCAGCAGGCAAATGGGCGCTGGTTGCCACTGTGTTGTTGCCAGGCGGGCCCGGAGCAGCGGCGATTCGCTTGCTTTCCCAGTCCTCTGCGTCTGCGAATCTGGCAATTGCTCTGGCTGTGCTCAATGGCGCGCTCTATTTCGGCGCCGGGGCATATCTCTTTTACAGAGCCGAAAAGCGTGCCAGACGTTTGGGACCGTTCTTGGATTAGATCTGAGCCCATACTCTGAAGCTTTGCCGCTTCTCAGTCCACGGCAAGAGCCTCTATCAACAAGCAGCTGATTGGCAGGAGATCATGAGGGCGGCGGATCACAGCGTGACTGGCTGTAATTCGCCGCCCATGCGGGGATAAATCTCGCAATCACTCCAGACTTTTTGGCCCGCCCCTTTATTTACTAAGCTATATAATAACTACGGCCGCAAAATTCAGATGGAAAAGAGCCTGCGCCGATCGGGTGGTGTGAGCACCCGACCGGGCAGGTTTCAATCAACCTGGACTAAAGTTTTACCAGCTGCTCAACCACGGGAAAGTGGTGTAGTGCAGTTCTCCCTGGTAGTCAGTGTAGGCATAGCTGCCGGCAGCTGAATCCCAGAAAGCGTTGTAGTAAAACACATGCGCCTCTGTTTCGTAGAGTGGTGCGCCAGTCACGGGGTCGAACTGGGCCTGTCCATCCACGATCAGCGGGATGAAGGTCTCGTTGCCATCGGGACCAATGACTGGATCGCCGTTGGCATCGAGTTGCGGAATCGGCACATACTCCGTTACCGCAATCGTCAGCGGAGCGTGGTAGCCAAACGGCAGATAGTCGACATATCCATGACCGGGCATCCAGAATTGACCGGTGCCGACCATGAAGATGTATTCAGTCGGGAAGTAACCATCGCAACCGAAGAAGCTGATGTCGAAGCCCCAACCGTCGTAGTAAAAGCCGCCGAAGTAGCCGATGCCCCAGATGGGACGCGGGCGCCAATGCCAGTGACTGTCCCAACCGCGGTAATGATCGAAGTGACCGTACCGTTCGCGGGTGAACTGGATGTTGTCGTGGTAAGTCAACTCGGCCGCCTTACGCTGGTCGCCCAAACGAGCTCTGAGCGCATTGCGATCGACAGTCTTATCGACCTGACGAGTGTAACCTCCGGGGTCCATCGCACCAGGATGCCCCTTACCCGGTGCCAACTTGCCGTCACCGTACTTCAAGGGCGAACCGGGCTTGCGCACTGGGGAGGGCGTTTTGCCTAGCTTGCCTGGATCGACCGGGCGAGGCTGGGTGCCGGTGGGTGCACCATGCACGCTACCGTTGCCCTTCGACGGAGGTCTGGTTGGGTCGGGTTTGCCGGGACCTTTGTCGCCACCGGGACCCTTGTCACCACCAGAACCTTTGCCACCACCTTTGCCACCATCACCGGCTGGTGGTTGCTTCGGGGGAGGAGTCGGATGGGTGGTTGTGCCGCCGCCGCCCTTGCCAGCGCCGCCTCCGTCACCTTTGCCACCACCACTAGCAGGTGGTTGCTTCGGAGGAGGAGCAGGATGGGTGGTGCCGCCACTGCCACTGCCGTTGCCACGCCCGTCACCGTCACCCCGACCGCCACCGTTGCCTGAAGGCGGTGCAGGTCTGGATATCGGCAGAGGCGCTGGTCGACTAGGTGGAGGACCGCCCCGATTGGCGTTCGACGTTGCCGTGTCGTTGTTGCGGTCCTCGCTAATGTGATCAGGAACATAGACATGAGCGGGTTGAACCGCTGGCGCCACGGTCTCGACACGAGTATCACTGTAAGCCTCGTGTTGCGTTCCATAGCTTGGGGTTTCCCGCACTTCAGTATCCCGAACTTCCGCAGCCCGCGCTTCTGGAGCCGGCTGGGATCTGACCTCAGGTGCTCGTGGTGCTGGCCCTGCGTGGGTACGCTGCGCCAACAGGGCAGTCGAAGATGAGAGAGCGACCAGCAGTACGAGACTGCCGGTGAATGGTCGTCTGTTCATAATTTGTCCTCTTATTAAAAATAGTCAAAGCCCGACGGGCACAAAAAGTGCTCGCCTCTGTTAGCAACCAACCGTCGCAAAAATCACTCAGGTTGATCGCGGTTTTTCGAGAAGGCGACGCTGCAGCGAGTGCCGCAGCGCCGTTCTCATCGAATTCACTTACCGCTGCGGCTGTTGCTGCGATGCACCAGGTACAGGTGTGACTGCCCGGGTATTGGTGTCATAGCGCCATGCCCGTCCGTAGACGTCCAGGAACTTATAACCAACTCCATCCCAGGTCGCCTGCACAGTGTGACTGTACGTCTGCGGCGCTGTCTGCGGGTTGGCTGATTGCTCCGAGTATTCCGGGTAGCCGTAGCTGTCGTACGTCGTGGCGGCAGGTACCGCGTAAACAGCGTCATCCAGATTGATCTCGACTGTTGTCGGACCAACGGTTGACGTGTACGCTCCGTACTGCACGTCTTCGATTTCGGGCTGGGCGATATCTACACCGTACGGGACGTAGATGGGATATCCCAGGTCATTCGGATAGATCGGCCCTGCCAGCCACCAGCGGGGACGATGCCAGTACGGACCGTAACCCCAGCCCAAACCCCAGCCGCCAGCCCAGCCCCAACCACCAGCACCCCAGCCCCAGTAATTGACGCCGAAGAAGAAGTTGGAGTAATAGAAGCCGTTACGACCCCATCCCCAGCTGCGTCCCCAATCGCCGCCCCAGCGACCAAGACCACCAGGGCCGAAACGCCCTCCGTCCCAGTAACCGCGACCGCCAGGGCCGAAATTGCCGCGTCCGAAGTTGCCGCGTCCGAATTGCTGACCGTGTCCGAACTGTTGTCCATGTCCAAACTGTTGACCCGGGAAGTGCTGCTGTCCAGGGAAGTGCTGCTGTCCACTGAAGTGCTGCTGTCCGCTGAAGTGCTGCTGTCCGCTGAAATGTTGCTGTCCGCTGAAGTGTTGCTGTGCCTGGACGCCTTGACCAATTCCGCGTGACTGAAAATTGCCAGCACCGCGGGCAACACCACCACCAGCATGACCGCCCACAGCAACACCATGTTGCGCGAAGGCGGGAGTGATTGAGAAAAGTGCGGCAGCCGTTATCACGGCAAGCCCTTTCATAATGCTTTTCATGATAGTTCTCCTTTTCGACGCAGGCACAACTGACTGGCAGAGAAGAAATCGCTCCGTCCCGTCTGTTATGTCCGAGTCCAATTTGCGTTTTTGAAAATCAGTTGAAAAAATCTGCTTGGTTCTGCGCAACGAAAGGCTCATCACAGAAACGCGCGAGCTCCCATCGGCTTTAAAGACGCGGATGCCTGTGGCATGCAAAACGCACCCACACGAAAATCCGTTCAGGCATCGAGCAGAGTTATCGATGTTCGTCTTTTCTTGTCAGCGACTGATCGAACCGACAGCTAATAACTGCGGCACGACAAATCCTCCTGTCTCAAAGTTGTGTTCACCCGTGACTGAACTCTGTTCCTGAAGAAACAGATCAAGATGGGCTGAATTGGCAGTAGATATGTTGTGAAAGAGATGTTGGTTACAGAATTGAGATCAAGGACATGCCTAGAATTTAGACTCTCGCGCGCGTCCTTCTCAAGAAGAAACTGCCGAAGTTCCAGTTAAGGTTCCGTTTAACAAACAGCTAGCTCGCACAGGTCTAATGCGTGAGAAGGTATCTGAATAGTTGATCGAGCCTGCGCGATGCATGTCTGGATTCTTCCAGAACTTCCTCGTGACCGCCCATTGGCTTGTTGTCACTCCAAACATTGGTGATCACCGAGATCGCTGCGGTTGCCACTTTTGAACCTTCAACCGTCAAGAGCTCGGGCACGGTAGACATGCCGACAGCATCACATTTCAGCCGGCGAGCCATCTCGATTTCCGCCAATGTTTCGTACGAAGGCCCGGTAAAAGCGGAATAGGTGCCCGTGCGGAGTGGGCGAAAATCGCTATCTGTCCGAGCCAAATTTTCTCCCGCTTTGATGATTCGCTCAGTCAACGCATTTCGGCAATCCTGCCCTTCGCCCATGACAGCACCCAGTAGTCCGGCCTCGCGCCATTTAGGATTGATAAAATCGCGAAAACCAGTCAAGACCATCAAATCGCCAACATTGAACTGGCTGTTTACTCCACCGGCGGCATTGGTCAAAAGCAACTCTTCAATGCCCCACTCGATCAATGTTCTCGCAGCTAGCGTGACGACCGGCCAGTCATGACCTTCGTACGCATGAAAGCGCCCGCGAAATACGGCCACTGCCACCGCTTCTTTCTGGGGCAGTCGACCAATTGTGAGAGAGCCGGCATGACCAGCCACAGTTGGCGCGATGCCAAACAACTCCTCGTAAGACAAAACAACCGGGCCGACCAGGTCATTTAAAGCACTGACGCCAGACCCCAGAACCACTGCCGTTTTTGGCAGGATTGAGCAGACAGCTTTGATAATTCCCACCGTTTGCTCGGTCGATTTCGGCCGGATATTCCCCTGTTGTGTAGCCACAATCGACTCCTTTGACTAGAGTTTTAGCCCCTCAATTACTTCTTTCTGCCAGCCGTTTCCGGACGGACCAACCACCGCTAATACTCGCCAACCGGCATGGGCTGCGACCAGCATCGTCGGCACCAGGTTGTAGCAACAAAAATTGCCGCCAAGAAAATATAGTCGCGCCAATTCGTCGGCGCTGGGTTCTACTCCAGGCTTGATGCCCACAGCGATACCGCGTTCCAGTGCGGGCAGATTGGCGGCTGAAACATCGGTGACGTAAATGCCGTTGACGACCGGGAATCGCTCACCAATTTCGTGGTTTGGCCCAATCAGCGGGTTGTAACCGGAAAGATTGAGGTGGTCCTGCACCAAATACGGTGCAGGCTTGGCAAACCCCAAGCCCGTGTCCAAAACCACTGCCAATTTCGTTTCGTCAGATTTCCTCAACGCTTCGATTACTTCCTGACCGAAGCTTTCGTAGCCAGACCGACCGCTTTTGCCCGTAAAATCAAAAACTTTTGCGCCTGAGAAATCCACGTCCCCTCCAATAAACCGTTTAAGACAACCTAGACTGTAAGAGACAACGCCGATACGAACGATTGGCCTGGACCATCCCAGCCCATGCCCAACCAATCTGCAACACTGGCGGCAATGTCATAAAAACCGTCGCGAGTGCCCAGTTGATGCGCGTTGAAATCGCCTTTGTTGCGAGCGAAAAGCGGCGAATAGGCGAGCAGTGGCACGAATTCTCGAGTGTGATCGGTGCCCGGCGCGGTCGGATCGTTTCCATGATCGGAAGAGATAATCAACAAATCATTCTCTGTCATAGATCCCATGATTTTTTCCGTCCAGCCATCGATTTCCACAAGCGCTTTGCCATAACCAGAAACATCGCGCCTGTGTCCGTAAAGCGAATCGGTATCGACGAGATTAGTGAAAATCAGCTGGAGATCTTCGCGATTTTCACCGTGAATGCGAATCTTCGCCAGGTCGATTTTGCCGGTCATCGCTTGCAGTGTCAGGTCCAGCCCTTCACTATTGGCGCCAGTGTGCTTGGCGTGGGTGAGACCATTGCCGACAAAAATATCTTCGATTTTTCCGATACCCAGAACCCCCCGGCCGCTGCCAGCGATTTTATCGAGCAGTGTCGGCTCGGGCGGCGGCACGGCATAATCATGACGGTCACCGCTCAGGCGTTTGTAATTTCCCTTGCTGCCGGTGAAGGGTCTGGCAATGACACGCCCGACCCGATGCGGTCCTTGCAGTATGTTGCGGGCAATCTCGCTCCAGGCATACAAAGTCTTGAGCGGTGTCACCTCGACATGAGTGGCGATCTGAAACACGCTGTCACCACTGGTATAAACAATAGGAAAACCAGTGCGCGCATGCTCTTCGCCTAAATCATTCAAGACATCGGTGCCTGAATAGGGCTTGTTGCAAAGGATGCCCTTGCATCCGGTTTGTTCGATAAAAGCATCGATAATCTCAGGCGGAAAACCATTCGGGTAGGTTGGAAAGGCCTTGGTACTGACAACGCCCATCATTTCCCAGTGGCCTGTCTGGGTGTCTTTGCCGTTGGATCTTTCCTGCAATTTTCCGAAAAAGCCATCTGCGGAAGACCTAGCGTCCACACCCGCAATACCGGTGATGCCACCAAGTCCAAGCCTGGCGAGCGTCGGCAATGACAGTCCACCGAGTTCTCGGGCAGTATTGGCGAGTGTATTGCAAGTCGATGCGTCGCCGAAATCGTGGGCGTCAGGCGATGCCCCCGCCCCACAACCGTCAATGACCATGACCAGGGCGCGTCGGGACTGCTTACCAGTAGTCATCACACCTCCACTGAGGCGGCGCGACGCCACCTTTGCCACAAATGTAGCGCCTATTCTACTACCATCGATGAACCAGGCGGTCATGCCACCACTTTCGAGCGGTCCGAAATTCCTAAAAAAGCTTTTTCATTTTTGCCTAAAATTATTAGTTCGCGCGAACACACGCAAACCCTATATGCATTGGCGATACGAGCCGCAATACCACCTGTCATGGGGTTTAAGTCCGGCTGTATATGCAACTGCAGTAGCTATGCCAGCTGCGCTAGGATGGTGTATAAATGACTGTGGACCGTCTTACTGGAGAACCCGATGAACTCATCCGATTTATTCTCAATTAACGCAGTGGCAGCCCGCCTCGGACTGTCAGTCCACCAGTTGCGGCGGTGGGAATTGATGTTTGGGCTCGAAATCAAACGCGGACGCGGGCAACAGCGGCAGTACCGAGCAGAAGATCTCTCCGTACTCGAGCGCATCAAAGAGCTGGTCGAGCAGGGTTGGCCTACGTCGCAGATCCGTCCCCAGCTCGAAGCCGAAGGATTGGTCTCGCCCAAATTAATCGGTTTACCCCCGCCGCCAGGCAATCCCGAAGTTTTGATGGAAGCACTGATTGGTTTCCGCAGCTTTACCGAACGCCGTTTCATCGAACTCTCCAGACAGATCGACGAGCTACGCCAATTGCTGATCTCAATTACCCTCAAGCAAGAACTGCAAGGCGAGACGACTTCACCATGGCAGCCGGTGCAAACTGAATTCATGCCGGAAGTAATTCATTATCCCGCCGAAGAGATAAACCTGGGACCGGCACTCAATCTCGGTCCAGCGCCGGCGACACCACCACCCAGCCCCGCCTACAATCTCGACCCAGATGCTGAAGAAGAGGAGCTGGATCTGGAACCAACCATTTCTCCGAGCATGAGCCTGGGCGAAGTGACGGATCAAAATTACTTGACGGTGTTAGGACGGGCTCTCGATCTGGTCGGTTGGACCGACGAGCAAGCCGACTCTTTTTCGCTCAAATCATTCGGCATTCCACATTGGGACGAGCTTGGCCGCAGTCAGGCCGAACGCCTGATCGATCATCTTGTCGCTTCCATGCAGGAATCCGCGGCTGAACAACCGACTGGGACCGAGCCATAGCCCGGGTGGAATCTGTAGATTTTTCTCCCGGCAAGCAATAACCGTATTTTCCCCGGTGACAGTGGCAGTGGATTTGTCTATTATGCGTCACATGATCTCACGATCACATGACGCAGGTCCTCCAGTAGAGAGGGTTCAGGGATGAACCCTACCGTGAGCGACACCGGTCCCTGCGAAAATACAAATCAATTACAGTCCAGTCAACGATTCACCACAAGACCCTCTCGCAGCTATCGACGACGCATAAAAGCGGCGGCTTTATGTTGCCAAGAGAGAATCGCATACCTGCGCTAATGTTCACGAACAGCCACGGGAGATGAATTCCGCAGTGCGAAACGTGAGTGTTTTGCCTTCGACGTCTTGAGAACCCCATTCTGTGGGCTAAAACGTAAGCTAGTTAACTAGCGACAAGATTCTAAAGAAATTATATCAACGACATAAAGCTTGCTTGGTTTAAGAAGCTCTTGCTAGCTTCAGATTATTACTCTTCCACTTTTACGTACTTATAGAACCTCAGACCAATTAGCGATCAGCCAATTTCAGCTTTTAACTTCCAAGCAAACTGAATGCTCTGGTCTTGTCTGGTTCAAAGCAACAACTACAGTGCCTCGGTCGAGTCGCTGAACTAACTTTTGCAGATGGCGGCTCCCCAACACGACCTCTATCTGCGCCACCCGAAGGAGTCAATCATGTCTACGAACACATCCGTGGTCAGCCTGGTGTCGAACATCAAGCCCCACATCTACGTGCCGACGAGCACCGTCATCGCCAGGCACAAGAAAAATCCCTACCTGGTCACAACCCTTGTGCCGGTCGAGAAACACAAGAACCGCAATGTCGCCTGCGGCGGACGGATCGAACCTGACCAGACCCCGGAGACGTGCATCGTCACCGAGTATGAGCAGGAGATGGGCGGCAAGGGTTCTTTCATCGAGAACGTCCGCTTGTTCGCTATCCGCACAGACGCTACCGGCGACATTCGCGTCAACCCGAAAGTGACTCTGGGCAAACTATCTTTCGACCAATGCCCCGAGGAAAATCGCTCGCTTCAGGTGGCCGGTCACTATGGTGTTCCCGACCACATTTTCATCGCCGACGTCGAAGGGGAACCATCGCCCAACGATCACGAAGCGAAGGAATGCGTTTGGGTCGACATCCGCAAAATCGTCGTTACCGCAACCGAAGAAGAGAGCACTTTCGGCGCGCAGCACGACCTGGTTCTCATCGTCTATCGGCTTTACCTCGCCGGTCGCGATGTGGAAGTCGATGACTTCGTCGACCTCAACCAACTGCGTCGCAAACTGCCGGCTTTGATCGAAGCCTACGAACGCCGCTGGACTCTTCGCCGCATTGCCGGCAAGATCCGCCGCTTTTTTCATCCGGCTATTTAACTCACACATCGCAAAAGACTTGGGTGCTGAAAGCACTCAGTCACGAAAGCCTGCACGTCAATCGCGGGTATTTAAGGAAAATAAGATTATGACTGAATCACCGCACATCGCTCGCATGGACGAGCACATCAACGAGGTGGTCGCAAACGCCAGGTACGTCAGGAAGGTACTCAAGTTTTTGCGCAATCTCGGACCGCAGGCGACCTGGTTGGGTTCGCGCACGCTGGACGAGAAAACGAAGGAGTACATCTGGGCTAAAGAGTCTGCAAGGCTCTTTGCTAAGCACGGTATCTATCAGAAAACCGGCAAGGGCGGAGGCTTGATGAAGGCACCGCACGATGGTTGCCATGCTGCTTCGCGCCCGGACCTGGTTCTGGGAATGGCAGCAGCCTGGCTCAAAGACAAAGAGGCGGACCACGAATTTCTCCTCGGGGGCACCGTTTTCGACTTCAACGACTTGAACACTCGGCATGACGCCTTGTTCTTCGGGTCGAACTTCATCGTCGTCTTGCCGGGTCGGCTGGGCACGTGGCATGAACTCTACGACCTGCTCAATCGGCTCAAGCACGTCCTGCTCGCCAAGGTACCCGTTTATTTCGTCGAACTGAACGGTTATTTCTCGAACAAGATGAAATTCAGCACCAGCCATATCAACCGGGTACTCGGACCGCGGGTGACGGCAGCTGACTTCGAGTTCATCACCCTGGTCAATATGGAGAAAACGACGCCGGCCGAGTTCGTTCAGATGGTGTTGAAAGACATCAAATGGGACGCCGAAACCGGTACTTCGTTGTTTGGACCAGCCCGTCGCCGTCGTCGCAAAAAGGTGCGCGCATGAGTACGCATCGATCTTGCGTCGACGGTTGGCTCTGCTCCGGGCTTCGTTATGCCGGCAGGGTCAGACAATGTTCGCCACCGATCCCAACGTCTCGCGCTCTGCGGGCCAGGGGGTCGAATCCGGCCGAGGAATCGATGAGGCGGCCCCCGGGCTATCCCTCATCGATTTTTTTCCCAATTTATTACTATCCTATTTAGTATTTAATTTTCTTCTTTTCTCCGCCGAAATCAAAGCCGATCCGCCGCATTCCCGCCCATCAAGAGGGTAGGATCAAGGAGGAGGCGTCGATGACATTTGGTCTGATTGGTTGGCTTAAATCCAGATTTGCCGATTTGAATTTCGATATACCGATCTGGTATCCATCGAGAGAACAAGCCGATCATCGAGAGTGGCTAATTACCAACGGGCTGGGCGGCTTCGCCTCAAGCACGGTCTCTGGTGCCCATACTCGCCGCTATCACGGCATGCTCATTGCCGCGCTCAAACCGCCCAGCGACCGCCATCTGATCTTGTCGCGCCTGGATGAAGTCGTCCGCGTCGACGGCAAAGAATACTTGCTGGCGACCAACCACTGGGCATCAGGCGTGGTATCACCGACCGGCTTTAAATTTGTCGAGTCGTTCACGACATTGCCCGTGCCGACCTGGGTTTTCGAGCTAGACGGACATTATCTGATTAAGCAAATCTGCTTGAAACCAGGCACCAACGAATTTTACGCAGGCTACTATTGGCTTCCCGACCAGGAAAATATGCCAAGCGATGCCAGCATCTGTGTCCGCTTCCTCAGCGGCTTCCGCAATTTTCATGGTCAGGTGCACGGCTCGATCGAAGATCGGTATCCACAATTCGTCTCGCCCAATCATGCCGTGATCATCCTCAACGAATCTCAACGCCGCTTGTGCCTGGCCTGGGACAGCGGCGAATATCAGACGGAAAAGCAGTGGTGGTGGGATTTTCATTTCCCGGAAGAATCGGCTCAGAGCAACCCCGACACAGAAGATCTATGTTTTGTCGGTTCGGTCAGTGCGGCTCTGGTGCCTGAAACTGAATTTACCGTGGCCGCCAGCCTCGACCACCCTTTAGAAAAACCCAGCTCTCATGCGGCGGTGGAGACAGTCTTAAAACACCAACGTCAACTACTGCGTCAGGCTAATTTGCCGCGCCAGCTGAAAACCGACATGCTCGTCCTAGCTTGCGACCAATTCGTTGTCTCTGCGCCCGAGCGGCAAGCAGACGATCTCAACGTGATCGAAGGCTATCCCTGGTTCGGCACGTCGGGTCGCACCGCTATGGTTTCTCTGCCCGGCTTGACTCTTTCCACGCGAAGATTCGACGACGCAAAACGGATCATCCATCTTTATGCCAGTCAAATGGTCAACGGTTTGCTTCCCAATCGCGTCATTGAAAACGCTAAAGAATTCAGCCAACCACACACCGAATTTGGAGCGGCAGATGTGACATTGTGGTGGGGCTGGGCTGTTTATCAATACTGCAAAGCCACGAAAGACAAAGAATTCGTCAAAGAACAATTACCGCTCCTGCTCGAAGCTGCCGGCCATTATCTGCGCGGCACCAATAGCGGTATCAGAGTCGACAGCCGCGATGGCCTATTGCAGTGTGATAACGCCCGCCACGAATTTTCGTGGATGGACACCAAAGTTGCGGACATTCCCTTCACGCCGCGATCAGGGAAGGCTGTTGAAATATGCGCGCTCTGGTACAACTTTCTTGAATCGATTTTGTATTTGGCCAACTCGGTAGACTACACTGCCGAATCGCTGGGCGAACTGAAATCGATCGCCGAGTTGTGCCGCCGCTCCATGCAAAAATTCTGGAACAGCGAGTCACTGTGCCTATTCGATGTGATCGATCCGGCGCGTGGCTCGCACCGAGAGCCAGACGCTACTGTGCGTCCTAATCAAATTCTGGCCGTAGCCATGCCCTACCGTGCCTTCGATGCCAGGCAAGAAAAAATGATCTTGACCGCCGTTGAAGTGGAATTATTCACGCCCCTGGGTTTGCGCACATTGTCTCCGGATGATCCGTCTTACCAGGGCATATTCGGCTGCGGACTGGCTCACGCCGATCAATATCACCGCGATCTTTCCTACCATCAAGGCACGGCCTGGGCCTGGCTTCTAGGTCCGTACTGCGATGCTCTCGTCAATGTTCTGGGAGCGAGCGCAGAAACTAAAACTCGTATATCGCTCATCCTCCAGCCGTTGTTAACACATCTGATCGAAGATGCCTGTCTCGGCTCGATTGCTGAAATCTTTGATGGGAGCTCTCCGCAAATTCCGCGGGGCGCAGTCGCTTCCGCCTGGTCAGTGGCCGAACTAATGCGCTGGCACAGCTGGCAAATTCACCGCTGAATCGAACTTGCCCGAATCGATGACATAGAAACTGGACGCGTCTATATCTACGACCCCGTTTAGAGTTGTTCCAACCGTTTTCGGTTGGTCCAGAGGGCTTTGAATTATTCCCAGCCAGACACTTTCGCGCAGCAGCGACGGCGGCATCAACGATTGCGCAAGCGAATAGTGACAATTTAACTAGGGTTATTCCTAATTCTTACAGGACTGCTGTCGCATAAGCTGAATGCCGATGCTAGGCTAGGAATTAAGGTTGTCAGCAGCACGAGGAATCGCCCGTGTCCATCAATACGAGTTCTGTCCGAGAACAATTTACGGAAAAGGCGAAACCGATTTAGCTCAAATAGAAACGCCTTGCTGCCAGCTAAAAGCGACGACGCCCGCAGCTCCCATGCAGATTGCCCTAATCGACGACGAGTTCAAGCAAGAGCAAAGGGACATTTTGAAGAAAGACTTGCAGAGCGCGGCGCGCCACGCGGGCAGCATTGAAAGCAAGCCGTCCAAAAAGCAAAAAGAACATTTACTCAATGTGCTAGCCAACCCGTCAGCCACCGAATCTGAGTGGATGCGGGCGGTTCTCATTCTGGGCGATTATCAACACAAACCGCCTGCCGCGAGCAAGAAAAAAGCGGCAGCACTGGTTTTGTTGATCGGGCTGACAGCCGCTGCTTCATTCATGTACTGCGGCTATGAAAACCGCTGGTTTCCTGGTTTTAGCAAGCCTGCTCCGATAACTCAAGCGGCCGATATCGACTACACGCCTTATCTGGCCGCCATGCAGTGGCGCATCAAAAGAATGTGGTTTCCACCGCGAGCCGACGAGTCAACCAGCGCCGTCCTCCGCTGGAAGGTCTACAAAGACGGGCACGTTGGCAATCTGAAGGTATACACGACATCGGGCGAAGAAGTGTTCGACCAGAAGGCGATGGCTGCGGTCGAAAGCGCCGCACCATTTCCTCCACTACCGCAAGGCTCGACTGATGATGTCGACATCGAATTTACTTTTGACTATTCGGGATTCTAACTAGTTTGCTGACTCATGGTTGGTCAGACTGCGCGTAGGGCAGGTAATTGGAAATTTTGTTCGCAGGGATAAATAGGATCCCGCCGCCTAGATTCTCGACACCATCGACAGTCTGTCCGACATCCGGTTTATTTCCTTTCGCCAAAGCATCGATGGCTCCAGTACATTGCTCATTATCCTGGCACCCCCATGGACGGGTAAATTGTCGCTAGATCGGTCCGAGTTTCTTCTCTCTAATCAATCCTGCGACCGGGTTGTCAGCAAGACTGCAAGCGGTGGGGAACTAAGTTATTTGCCGGCGATTTTGTTCAGTGGGCTGTGTGAACAGCCTCAATCGTGCCAATAACAAAATGTGGACAGAGAGCTCGCTGAGCTGAG
Source organism: Bryobacterales bacterium (assembly GCA_903970295.1). The sequence continues at coordinate 535 of CAJCHQ010000769.1, read as the reverse complement.
CGAACCATAAGCAAAGCGTCGTTGGCCATTGAATGTTCTAAGGAGCAATTGGTATCAACGACTATATCTTGCTACTTCTTTCTCTCTTGTGTTTTCTAGACAATTTTCAGCAGTTCATTCGTACTTGTCTCTACAACGATACCGCCCTCAGTGTGCCAGCGGCACCAGTCTAATTGCGCGCACCAGAACACCCTTTCCGGAGCAGAGTTCAGCGGCTGTGAGCCAAATTTCCAGCAAACCAATATCGCGCTGAAGTCACACAAGCAGCGGGTGCAGAAGCGACTTCAGCAGCTGCACTAGAGAATCACTTATGCGCAAGGCAGGAGGCTCTGGTCAGCACAGGCTCCTGCAAACTTTCTTAGAATTGGAGATTACATTGAAACGTGCCAGAGCGCTTAGTGCGAACTGTCAAAGAAACCCATTGATCTATCCGGCTGCCGAGGTCGGGGCCCAAGTAGACACTTATTTCGGGACTGCAGTTGCCGATCCGTACCGCTGGTTGGAGAACCCAGACTCCGCCGAAACAATCGCCTGG
>CAJCHQ010000768.1 GCA_903970295.1 Bryobacterales bacterium | reverse complement strand
GTGTTGTTGTTTCCATTCTTCTGCCCAGCGCTGAATTCTCAGTGTGCTGGCAGATGCAGGCACTGTTTCTGGCAGGGGACCGCCAGGTGGGCCCGGTCGTGGATGCCCACCCGACGGATTGTTATATGGGTTTTGCAACTGATTCTGATACTGGTTTTGATACTGATTCTGATACTGGGCGCCCGCCATAGGGCTGAGCAAAACCGTTAATGCGCCACAAAAGGATAAGAGCGAGAAGAATTTTTGATTCCACTTTGTCATTTTAATTTCCTCGCTCGTTGGGTGGGTCACCTTATTTTCGACGATTTTTTCGAGTTGCAACGTTTTTGTAACGTATTTTCCCCATTGCAACCGTAGGATGCCCATCAGTAGACCGCCCTGGTTCCCAAGTCCGCTTTACCAAGTAGAAATCCAGTCTTTCCCAAACAACAGTGGAGCCCAGCGCCACAACCTCAACGCGGGGAAATTTACTAAATGGCGAGTGCAGAAGTTATCCACAAAGGCGATGCAACCTCCAAATCTGCGGTCAAGGATGGCGCGCAACACAATGGCGCCCAGCACGAAGTCCAAAACGAACGCCAAAATGGCACTGCTAAGACAACTGACACGCACGCTTCAGCGCAAGCCCATGTCGACCAGGTCTATGGCAAAGTTGAAATCGTCGACTCGAGCAAGGCGCAGGGTCAAGCAAAATCGGACGGTCAAACCACCAGTGCCAACAATAGCTCTGACCATGCAGCAAAGCCCGCTGACGCCGCGAAACCGCAAGAAAGCTGGGCAAGCAGCATGCTTCATCAAGCAGAAGCCAAAGTCGGTCAAGCAGCGCACTCTGTCGAAAACAAAGTTGAGCAGGCAGCGCACACTGTCACGCATGACGCCAAAGCTACCAGACAATGGCTTCACAACGCTGGCGACGTGGCAGCGCAGGTGGCGATAGGAACCGGCAAAGAATTCGTCAAAACCGCGGAAAACATGGAACATGGAGCGGTGAAAGCAGCGGAGTGGGCCAAAGAACATCCAAAGACGGCAATTGCCATCGGTGTCGCAGCAGTCGGCGTTGCAGCTGCCGAAGTTGCGACTGGGGGAACGATCACACCATTCCTGGTCGCAGCAGCCAGTTCCGAAGCAGCAGCCGCAACAGGAACCGGGTACGCAATATTCAAAACCGGAGAAGCAGTTCACAAAGTTGCTGCCAGCGGTGACGCATCTACAATCATGCATCAACAAGACTTGAATAAAACGGCTGATGGTCACGCCAAAGTCGAGGCGGCCAAAGAGCACGTTCAAGAAGACACTGGCAAAGCTGGAATGACCGTAGCCAGCATGGCCGGGGGCGCACTTTTTAAAGCGGCTAAATCAATGCTCGGAGCCGTTCACGCAGTGGAAGCTGCTCCGGTAGCAGCCGAAGCGGCAGAAGCAGCAGCAGCAGCCGAGAGAGGAGCAAAAGCAGCGGCAGGCATTGTCAAAGACTTAGGTAGCAATGCTTATAAACTCAAAGGCGTCGCCGGGAATGTCAGCGAATTCGTCGAGAAAGCGATTGGACATACCATTTTGCATCCCGTCCATGCTGGTGACATCAAGCCCCAGGCGACACCAGCCGCGACTGACACGAGCGGTCACGACCTGCACGGTGGTTACACCATTAACCTTAATCCGGCTCAAGCGGCGGCAACAGCGTCTCATTAGTTAATTTGCAGGAGTTTTCATGGCAGGCGGAACAGGAACAAGACCAAACGATTCACTCATTGCCTCTGCCGGCGGTGCCGACTCGCAGCTGTCGACACACGACACGAACGATTGGCAGCACCGAGTCATAAATGCGCAAGCGAAAAGCGCAGACAATCAGTCGGCGAAAAAAAGCGCAGTGGTCAGCGCTGACTCCGGGCAACGACCGGATTGGAACAACATGAGTCAAACAGCTCTGGACATATTCAAAGAAGTCGACACGAACAATACGGGCGAGATTACGCGTCCCATGCTTGCCGCTGCTATACAAGATGGCAAATTCAACGGCGAAAAAGCACCGCTCCTCTCAGCGATTTATGACAATTTCGACAAGATTGCCGTTACCACCCGGACATCCCATTCATCCCCTACGCAAAGCTTGAAAGCAAGTAACATCAAAGATTTCTTCCAAGCTATGAAGGTTACAGAGAATCAATTTTACGTTGTGAACAATTTGGCTCACTGGGGCTATTCCGAAGGTAATGTGCAGAGATTCTCGGACAACGGAAGTATGACCAAACAATCTCTGCAAAAGACGCTTTCCAGAAATGACATCTCAGCACAAGATCGCACGCAACTCGAAAATCTCAACAAAAATTTCGACTCGATCAGCAAAAATGGTCATATTACTGCGCTCGACTTGGCTCTAGCCGATAAAAACTTCGAAGCCAATGACCACAACTTCAACTTGAGCAACTCGTTTCTGGGTGACATGGCACTCGTGCGTACGATTCAAAATGCCGACGTTCAAAATTTATTCGCCACGTCCGACCCGGTCAAAAGCGTCACTCCGGATGCGGTCAGAGCTGGCTTTGTCGGCAATTGTACTTTCGAAGCCGCTCTGGCTTCATTGGCTGCTGCCCGTCCGCAAGACATACCACAAATGATGCATCAATCTGGCGGCGGAAAGGTTGAAGTGGATTTCCCCGGGACGAAAAAAACAATCACCGTTAATCCACTCACTGACGCAGAGCAAGGCTTATTTGACAAGGCAAGTATGCAGGGTTTGTGGAACAACGTTTTGCAAAATGCAAACGGCCAGCTTCTCGCTAAAGAGCACGGTTCATCCAAAATGCTGTTGCCGGAAGAAAGTGGCGATCTCGATCCTATGCAGGACGCGGCCATCACGAGAGTGACCGGCCATACCGTCGATAACAGCCTATTGAGCAGATTGAGTCTCAAAGATCTAAACGACCAATTAATCCAGGCTAGTCAAAACCATAGGGTCGTCGACTTCGATACAAGAGCTCAAGAAAAATCCGATGCCTCGAGTCAAGCAACAACTCCGATGGGCTTTCTGATCGATCACGCCTTCAGCCTTATTCGCGTAAACACATCCGGTGCCCAGGTCACATCAGTCGTAGTCCGAGATCCGCGCGACCATGGTCACGATCGCCCCGATGGCGAAATGCAAATCACGCTGGCGCAATTGAAAGACAATTTCTCAACCATGTCGGTCGAAACAAACCGACCAGCAAATAAGCATTGAAGTCTTTTCGGCTTCCGCGCTTGTTTAGGATTTAACTGCGAACATGCCCGCGCCGACAACTGCACCTGCGTGCCACAGCGTCCAACGCAGCCTCGAAACTCGCGCGCCGAAACGGTGAGCAATCCAGACTTGAAGAAGCAGTGCGTAATCACAGGCAACATAAAACAGCAGTGAAAAAATCACAACTCCAAAAAGTGCCGGCACAAATTCATTATTCATGAATTCATCATAGCGCTTAGCCACCGCCGGTGCCTGCACGAATCCAGCTCCCCTAATGCGAGCGCCTTTTCAGACCGTGCTCTTCCGCAATCAAATGGCATCAATTGTTGAGCCCTTACGAAGTTTTCAACAACCAGACTTGAGCCTCACCGCCATCAGTCTTCCGGTTGTCAATGACCGAAATTTGCAAACTTTTTCTGCTGAAAAAGCCCAACAGTTAACGCCCCTAAACTTACCGATATCGGTGAGTTCTGCGCATCCAATCCCGCCTCAACCGTCGAAACCTGGCGCTAGTAAGCGTTTCGCCGCCCCATGTCAGGATTTCGTATAAAATAATGTTGGCTTAAACTTCCGGGGCGCTATGCACATCCCTTGACGTGCAAAAATAGCGTCTCTACGGGTCACATGGACGGATTTATGAATTCCAAAACATTACCTTTCTTTCTCGCATTTTCATGCGCATTAGTATTTGCTTCGAGCGCTCCGGCTGAAGCTCCCAAAGTTGAATTTCCAGCACCAAGCCCAGCCTGCACGTTGAAGCAACGCGTTGGTTTGACAGACGTCGAAGTTGATTACTCGCGACCGAGCGTAAAAGGTCGCGACATTTTTGGCGGTCTGATTCCTTACGGTCAGGTCTGGCGCACCGGCGCAAACCAGGCGACAAAGATTATTTTCAGCACTCCGGTGAAATTGAACGACACTGAAATTCCAGCCGGAACCTACGCCTTAATGACTATTCCTGGCAAAGACGAATGGACGATCATCGTCAACAAAGGCGCTGAACAATGGGGTGCTTACAAATACGACGAAAAAGCTGATGTTGCGCGAATCAAAGCCACACCAATCACGATGGACAGAAGCGTAGAAGCTTTCACTATTCAAATCGATCCTGTGTCAGATGACTCATCGAGCCTCAATCTTGTTTGGGACAAAACAAAAGTGCCGATCAAGCTGAACGTAGATCTGACTGACAAATTGGTTTCACAGATTGAAGCAGTGATGGCTTCCGACGAAAAGAAGAAACCGTACTTCCAGGCTGCGCAGTTCTATTACAACCACAATCTGGATTTGAAGAAAGCCAGTGCCTGGGTGGATGCAGCAATTGCCGAACACGATGCACATTACATCGAGTATTTGAAAGCCGAAATTTTGGCCAAGCTCGGTGACAAAACCGGGGCAATCGCCGCCGCCAAGCAATCAAGCGAACTGGCTGTGAAAGCTAACGACAATAGCTTCGTCAAATTGAATGCAGATCTGATCTCGAAACTGCAGTGAGCACAAGCGTGGCTACCAATTTAAGGTCGCCACTTTTCAGAAACTGGCGTCGCGCATTGGTTTGCGTAATGATGTGCGCGACGTCGGTTTTTTCTATTGCCTCGGTTTCAGGAGTGGAAATGAAACGCGATTCGCCGGCCGAGATTCAGCATCAACTCGAAAAGTTTCGTCAGATGGGCAGCGTGCTCTATATCGCCGCCCATCCCGACGACGAGAACACAGAATTGCTCGGCTATCTTGCGCGCGGCCGAAATTACCGCACCGGTTATTTGTCGTTGACGCGCGGCGATGGCGGCCAAAATGTTCTTGGTCCCGAATTTGGCGACAAACTTGGTGTCTCACGCACGCAAGAATTGCTCGCCGCCAGGCGCATTGACGGAGCCCAACAGTTTTTTTCCAGAGCCGTTGACTTCGGCTTTTCCAAAAACTACAACCAGACTTTGAACGTCTGGAACAAGCAAGAAGTCTTGTCTGATA
>CAJCHQ010000767.1 GCA_903970295.1 Bryobacterales bacterium | reverse complement strand
AAACACGAACACAATCAGAACAACTATGGTTTGTCAATTACCGTTCCCGGCATCGATATTTTGCTCGAATGCGGCGCTAGTATTTTGCGCGTAACATCATCGGCGTACCGTATATATCCAGCTTTGCCGGACAACACTTTTTCAAGCCCATCGAGCGCTATATTGGCGATCAAGGGACTGATCACGCCGCCTTGCTGTACACCAGCAGTAGTGGCATTGAAGATTTCAGCATCTACATACCCTGCTTTCAACCACTGTTTAATCAGCTCTCGACCAGGCACATTGCCGAGGCGTTTTAAAACAAACGTGTGGTCAATTTGGTCGAATGCAGCTCGCACGTCTGCGTCGAGAACCCATTTGTGAGTGGTTTTCCGATTAAGTCGAATCCAACACTGCACAATGGCATCGTGGCATCCACGACCTGGACGAAATCCATAGCTGTTTGGTTCGAAACGAGCCTCCCAACTAGGTTCGAGTGCATTCTTCACAATCGCCTGCGCTACTCTGTTCTTGACAGTCAAAATACCGAGTGGTCGTTGCTTGCCACCAGCTTTGGGTATGTAGACACGTTTTCCGGGTCTGGCTACCCAAGCTTTGATATCGAGCATCTGCCGAACTAATTTAGCGCGGGCTTTGGGGGTTAAGGCTGTCTGGCTGTCAACGCCAGGCGTCTTGCGCCCTTTGTTTTCTTGCGTTACCTTTCTAACGCTAGAAAGCAGGTTAGAATAGCTACGCATCATCAGTTTCATCAGGCTCCTGACCTTATTCCACTGACATTGCTTAGTCGCACGAAATATTCGCTGCCTCAAGTTCCTAACACGTCTTTCGATGAGCCGCCAGTCAAGGTCAGCCCATTCTTGAGATGGTTCGTCTGCTCCGATGTCTCGATCGACTCTATCTTTCACAGAAGTTCAGTTCCATTGCTTTGATATTTCGCCAAGAACCATCTGGAAGTTTGCCGCCTTTCGGCGTGGGTATTACCCTATCCAAGCCATTACAGCCAGGCATTCGCTTTCTCCAGACTCCTTTATCCTCTGCGCTTTCACCGTTCCTTGCGGTCCGACTTCTCTCCAGTGGAGAGAGCACAAAGGACTTACCATGTGCCGTTCTAGTGATACACAATCAGGGAGGATTCCATCTTTATTCCGACGGGAGTTTTGGCACCACGCTGCTGGAGAATTAAATACAGCAACCGACCCGCTTGCCTTTTGGCTACGGTGTATCAGTCTCTTTCACCGGTCAATTGATGACGGAACTTACGATGATTCACTTGCGTTAATCCTTCTGATTTTCCCCTTGCCTTTTAGCCCAATTGAGACTATGGGTTGCAGGCTTTCGCGCCCTGCTTGCGCCGATTTCATTACTTACTGTCGACGCGGGCAAAGTCAGAGACTTCTTTGCGTGGGGACCGAGAGCGGTGCGTCTCGGGGATGAAATCCAATCATCTTGAACGACCTCATGTCGCACTAATTCGCCAATTCACATATGAGGGATGCAATTTTATCGTCCTTAACGCTTGTTATCGTTCTGCAGCTCGCGGCGTGGGGCCAGGGGTTCGCGCAGCAGCTGAGCGATCAGCCGGTCCGTGATCAGGTGCAGGGCTTGCTGACGATAGTCAACATGCCGCCAGACACACTGACTGCGACACATAAAACAGACGAGTCGGTGACGCAAACGCGCGGCGGCAACAGCTCCGGGAAGCCTCTGGGGCTGTACTTCCCGGGCAATATGGCTGAATGACGCAATCCTCGATGGCAACCACGTTTATCTTGAATATCAGCAACGCCTGGGCGGCTATGGCAGTGCCGACTTTGTCGCGTGGAAAGATGCCGTACTCGATGATCTTCTGAAGAAGAAGTAAGGCGCCAGGAACGCGAGTTCGTCGGCACCGTATATGGTGGCTCGATGGGCAAATTTTTTTGATGACAAGCTTAGATGGTGCCTTAAACGGGCAAATTTCTTAGGATGCTGTTGCCTGTGCTGTCCGATAAGCAATTAGCCCTGACTAAGTTTTTCAGGGCCATTGGCCATCTACTCTACACCGATTATCCCAGGAGTATTCTTACCGATCATTCTAGGACTATTACAAGCATCTGCGGCAACTGGAGTAGGATTATTCTTGGCTTGAAGAGCAGATTTCGCATAAATTACGCCAGCAGCCAAACAAAAAAGACTGCAAGCCACCGACACAATTACTAAGCTTTCTCTTTTCCGATTTTGGCGCATGTGAGTTAACTCCAACTGGGGACTGTATTAAAGTGTTTGTTGTAGTCATTGTCAAGCGTAGTCTTCCCAGTGAAAAAGCGAGGAGCAACGTCCTGCTCCTCGCCCCGATTCACCTAATGGCTACACAGCAACTAACTGGTAGGGCAGCCCACAGGCAGGTTGCTTGAAGTAGGTAGCGTGCCCCAGTTAGTAACGTAAGCAATCCACGCCGTACTGCAGGGGAATTGATTGACGAAATACTGGTCGACCGACGTAGGAGCATTGCCGCTAGGGGGATTACTTTCATCCCCAGGCCCCCATGTCGCTGCAAATCCTTCGGCGAAGAATTCTTCATAGGGCGGCTCAGTGGTCACAAAGCCAGGCAGAAAGAAATACGCCCATCCGCCAGGCGTCTTCGTGTTGTTGTACTGCAAAACTTGCTTATTGCTCAAGCCCGAGTACTTAGTGTTCAGCGCCGCACCATATCCGTTGCCGCCAGGACCAGCGTTGCAGATGAAATACGGTTGTTTCCCTGTATATCCCAAGGAAGACGAATCTGCCCATTTTGTGAACATGCCATATGAATGTCCAGATATAAAGCACGGCGTTTGTGGTGCGATCGTCGTCCAGTCGTGAGCGATTTCGTCTTGCAAATAGCTTGACTGAGAAACAACGACCTTCTGGCTAGCATTGCTGCGAAGAAGGTAGTCCAACCAATGGCCTATTTCGTGCAGACTGTACCCAGTGATATTGTTGTTCGCGACGCCGTTTCCGTTCTGCTCGAAAACCACTGTGTAATATGCTTGATAGGTTTTCTCATCGAGGGCCGTATATTCAAACGCAGTGCTGCTCACAGTAAGGGCAGGAACGCCGTTTGCTGCAGCCCATGCGGTGTAGTCGCTGGGTTTATGGAACAGATAGAAAACGCCGAAAAAGCCCTTACCAGTTCCTGTTGGAAAGGAACCCCCTGCTGGAGAACCATTCGCGTAGAGACTTTTCATGGAGGTTTCAAGGGCGGTATTGCCGGCGCCATGAACTTCACCGAAGGCAGCGATCATCTTGGGCCAGTTGGTTGAGCTGGTGCCTCCACACTCCTGTGTGTAGACTCCGTCTGGCCAACCACCAGTCGAGACGATGGGTGCGCACGTAACTGCAGCTTGCGCAGCATGTGGACGGGCGAGCCCGAGCAGCAGCATTGCCGCCAGGCTGAAGATTGAGAGTAAGCGTTTCATATGAGTCTCCTAAGTTGATTGAGTTTGCCGCTAATCCAGTCCCCATCGGGCAGGCAGCTTCACACGCAAAGCTTTCTGGGCTCTGCTGGCGATACTGGTTTTGGTTGACCGAGTGAAGGTGTGGGTGTTGTCCGACCGAGAAAAAACTGAAAATAGAAGCACCTTACGCTATCGAGACTGAAGGCAAAATCAAAATCCCGGTGCTGGCACGGCTAAACGGCTGTAACCGCCACTGGCACGTGAAACTCCGATTCGACTACAACTTTCACCTGTCACTCGTAAGCGACAATTCATTTTCGCCGTGGTGGCGCGCCTCGCGTGATACCACTTTACTTTATTTTTCCCTTCTGCCTGGCAGTGCCTGCAAAGGCAAACTGGACAAGGTTAGCGGAGTCTTATATACACTCAGAAGGGTGGAAAAAAGTCTAAAAACGCAGATTCCACGATCACTTTTTTGATTTTCAAAAAGTGCCGCCGGTACTGCGAATTCGCGTGATGATTAATGCATCGTTGGATCGGGGTGGCAGACGGGTAGCCTCAGCAGGCGGGCAGCGGGAAGGCAGCCTGCGCATTTCTTACTGAGCTGTCAGAGCGTCCCCGACGCGGAGACGCGGACTAAAAAACCGCAAAGTGCGAACTCTTCAGAATTGCTGTGACTTGGCGAAATGAATTTCACGGATTGGCGAATTATTTTTCACAGACTATGATCCGCAAAGGCTGACATAGTGAGGCTTTGAAATTTAATTCGCCAAATTTTTGAAAAACAGCTCGCCAAAAAACCGGAAAAATAAATCGCCAAAGCACAGCTTCCTATCTTTCAATTTGCACCGCCGGCACATTCGCACGGGCAACTCGTTTTTGGCGATCTTTTGAGACTCACGCCCCCTGTGATTCTCAACGATACAGTCAATTTTCGTGACTTCTGTTGCGAGCGCATATTGTGCGGACCGGTACTAGTCTCAGCCACCCCTCATAACTACGGACGGTGCCATCGAAAACTAGAGGTGCCGGTCGGGGCAGGTGGGTGGGAAGGTCAGCAGGGGCAGCCTGCGCTTCGTTGTTCTGTCTTTCATCGAGCAGCAACCTACCGGCGACTTTTGTCCTTGTCGTCTCTACCAAGTCGAGATAATAGATCGGCATTCTGTATTTTCAACCCTTCGGTCATCCCACGCAATTCTGCCGCTTCCGTAATGGCGGCATCTCGCTTCTCCCGTTCTTTTTCCATCTCGTTGCGCATTCGCTCTAATTCTGCGGTTTGCGTCCTGACTTGATGCCGCAGCTCCTCGGCAGTGGCTGTGAGGGCCGCATTATCGCTCGTAGATTTTTGCCAAGCCGTCTCCAGTTCAGCAACTATTCCTTTCAGTTCGTCTATTTGTTGCGCATCTGATTCGGAGTCAGCTTCGAGCTTAGTATTGGAACTGTGACAACGCTGGTGCGACTGAGTTTTTCAAGTCCATGCAGGCAATTTGTAGATCTACCGTGCTTACTTGGTTGTGCGACAACCTGCGGAAACGTCCGTTCACGGCTTAAAACGTGTTGGAGACACTGGTTGTTTAGTAGACATTTTGTAGCAATCATGAAAAAGCGGCGCACCATGCCCACATCGCCCACGGTCATCATCTTCATGCCACCCACCATCATGAAGAAGCGACCAAGATTCATGCCAACGAGCATTCAGCCGTTCACTCCCACTAGAAGTTCGGTTACCGCTCTTCGCAGGCGCTCTTTTCGACAATCTGTCGATTGGGCGCCTGTTTGTCTGTAATGATGCTGCTGTTTTCTATCAAAGCTGCACTTGATTGATTGTTCGCAAAATGCGAACATTGTATTTTTGGGCTGGAGTGCGCGGTTGAAGATCAGAGGGAGAGTAGAAGCTGAAAAGTTCGTTTGGAGGCATCCCGAAGCGAGGCCTCTGCTGGAACCGTGGCGCCAGGCTGTTAAGGCTGCCAATTGGATAACATCCGCCAGCGTAAAGAACACTTACCGCACAGCTAATTTCGTTCAAGGAAAGAAGTGCTGGATTTTTGACATCTCCAGCTATCGTATCATCAGTCGCATAGATTTCACGGCGCAATCAGTGCGCATACTCGCTGTTCTCACGCATCCCGAATACGATAAATGGAGCAAAATGCCATGACCGCCAACATGAAAATGTCACAAAGCTATTTGTCGCTGATCAAGCGGTTTCCACTCATTCACATTGAATCTGATGCTCAAAATAAGCGGGCTCTCCAAGTTCTAGATGAATTGAGCGACCGGGATCAATTGGACACAGGGGAACGCGCTTACTATTTAGCATTGGGCGATCTGGTGGATGTTTACGAGAACAGAACCTATCCAATCGATGACTGCACCCCGCTCGAGTTGATCAAACATTTGATGGAGGCAAATGAATTGAAACAGACTGACTTAGTTGCCGAGTTCGGTTCGAAATCACTCGTCTCTGATTTTCTTTCGGGAAAGCGAGATTTGAGCAAAACTCAGATCGAGAAGTTAAGCAAGAGATTCAGTATTTCGCCAGCAGCGCTTCTACGTGGATAACCAGGTTGTTGTTCTCGCAACACAATAGCCTTTTTCAATGACGAAAACTTTCCCGCGGGATAGGTCTTCCGACAAAACCACCCAGGGGTGAGTAGCGAAGGTTAACGCTTGCATGCTTCCTTTGGCAGGCAGGTAACCGCGGTCGCTGCGGCGTCCTGAATAGTCTAGCCAAAACAACTTCAGCTGTTGATCTGTGTCATTCTCGAATAGTGCTGATACTGCGACATCGCCATCTGTTGAACGAAGCCTGGACTCCACATCGTCCAGCGGCATCGGTTTCAAGAGAATTGGAGAGGCTGTGAAATAGCTGGCTGCTTTTTCTTCAGTGTCGCCAATATAAGCCGCACATTGACCAGCCTCAGAAAGAAAGATTGATATGGGCGTGCCATCGTCCTCGGTGACCATGAATGGGTGTGTCGAATAAGTTTGAACTGACCAGCGACCGAAGGCAGGAAGAGGGTTCGGCTGCTGCCTCTTGCCGTCGAAGTCCAACCA
>CAJCHQ010000766.1 GCA_903970295.1 Bryobacterales bacterium | reverse complement strand
TCGAGCGCATCGAGCACGCGCTGAATGCGGGGTGTTATGCCTTGAGTTACGTGCTGCCGAACTCCAGGCGGATGACCGAAAGCCAGCAGAAATACATGCTCGCGCTCGACTTCCGTCAACATCAAGGCAAAGGCAATTTTGTCGAGTACTTCAGGAGATGGCGCACCGCCGCGCCCCTGTTCCAGCCACGTGTACCATGTCGTGCTCAAGTTAGCCCGCTGAGCTACCTCTTCCCGCCGCAATCCTGGCGTCCGTCGCCGAGTTAAGGGAAAGCCAAAGGCGTTGGGGTCGAGTTTTGTGCGACGATCCTTCAGATAAGCCCCAAGCTGATTCTCCTTGGTCACAGAATTTAGCCTATTAGTCGCTATACCGGTATAACCTCACTACTTTACCCGGATAACCGGCCGTTGGACAATGTCATGCATACAACCAATAAAGCCTTCAAACGCAGAGAGCGCTTAACCGGTGTTAGTTTTATCCCAATAGCTCGAGGATTGTGCAATGCGTATTTTTGTTACAGGTGCCAGCGGATTTATCGGCACGGCTGTGGTCAAAGACTTAGTGGCAGCCGGTCATAAAGTACTCGGATTGGCTCGTTCCGAAGCGGGCGCCGAAGCGGTTAGAAACGCCGGCGGCGAAGTTCATCGTGGTTCGTTAGAGGATCTGGAAAGTTTGAAGTCAGGAGTTGCCACTACAGATGGTGTAATCCATTTAGCTTTCAATCATGACTTCACAAAGTTTGCAGACAATTGCGAGGCAGAAACTCGCGCCGTCAAAACACTCGGAGAAAGTCTTGCCGGGTCCGACCGCCCATTTGTGGTTACTTCCGGACTTGGTTTTCTTGCACAGGGCCGCCCCGGGACAGAAGAAGATAATCCTATTCCAAACCCTGCCTATCCCCGCACTTCCGAATCGACGGCAGTTTCATTCCTGCCACACAAGGTGAATGTTTCCATAGTTCGGCTCCCGCAAGTGCATGATCAGTACAAGCAAGGGCTGATCACCTATTTGATTGCAATCGCGCAGCAAAAAGGCGTTTCCGCATATATCGGCGAAGGAAAAACTCGCTGGTCTGCCGTACATAAGCTTGATGCAGCACAACTCTACAGGTTAGCATTTGAAAAGAAGCGAGCGGGAGCCAAGTATCACGCCGTCGCTGAAGAAGCGGTAACATTTAAGCAAATCGCCGAAGCAATTGGGCATCGTTTAAATTTACCGGTTGTCTCCAAGTCTGAAGAAGAAACTGCTGAACATTTTGGATGGATGGCGATGTTCGCAAACTTGGACTTGGTCGGCTCAAGCGCTATAACTAAAAAGGAATTGAATTGGCACCCAACCGGCCCCGATCTGATTTCGGATCTTCAAAACCTGAAGATTGTGGAAAACGCAGTCCACTAGGCATAATTCGCGGTGCCTGAACAGACGCGCTGACTAAATAACCAATGAGCATGTTCACCTGAGCATGCTCATTGTTTCTTTGAAAGTTTTTGCCAGACCTGGGTTTCAACCGCGTCAGTGATGCTCATCAAGTACTGCATTTCAAAATATCTCTGAAGTAGAAACTGACACGCTGCAGACGATAATATGCCTCATTGTATTGGTGTGCAAGAGCTAAGTTTCGAATTGCCATGCAACTTTTCATACCAATCATTCGACACTACACGCACCGAAATAAAGATTGGCAAGAACAGTTGAGTCAATTATTTCGCATCTGTTGAAATGCAAATAGGAGGAGAAACAAAATGAACACAAGAATTGCGTTATCGTCTGCCAATTTGTCTGACGTTGCACCGACTAAATAATAGCGTAGCGGCGCGACTTTAACTTAAGAGATTTGCTTTTTGCCGTGTCACTAACGCTTAAAAGCGCGGGAGATTGGGCGATCTCTAGTTTGCTTCTTTTGCTCACCGTGCCCGCAGAAATGATGTTGGCTCCGCTGAGACCACTTCTGTGGGTCGAGATCATTATCCGTCGAGTCTTTTAGGATCTCGCTCAACGCTTGCCAAACTCGCTTATTCGTCGTGGGTCTGACTGCACCGGGCTGTTCATCTTCGCTCCCCATTATCGCTTCCGGTATTCGGCGAGCTGTTTCAGCACACCATGCGACTGTTTGTCGATTGGTAAATTGGGTTGCGCATTTCTTGGGAACGAGCTTGTTGCGCCTCTAGAGGCTGTAACCGATTCTTCTCACCTTAACTTGACCAAACAATGTCATCACGATCTGTCTGTGATCGGCACTGAGCATGTGCTGAAGTTGGATTACAAGTTTCTCGAATTGTTCTCTAGCTGGGACAAATTCCTCTGAATAGTTGTATGCTGTGTGCATGAACGACCTCCGGGGCCGTTTTTTTGATACCATATATGGTACCAGAAGCTCCTTCTCTTGTATTCGAAATGAAGGCTTGTTTATGTATAACCGGCCGCGCCCGTCTTGTCATACACAGACCTATGCCAGTTCGCACTCTATACGTGCACAAAATGGGAGGCACGCCACTCTCCGGTCTCGAAAAGCTCTGCTAGGTGGTGCCTTTTCGTCGTTCTAAAAGACCTGCACCCTTTTGATATGGTCGAACATCGGGAAAGAATCGGCAAATATCTACTCGTCCAATTTTTTTCTGCTCCATCGCCCAAGAACCGCC
>CAJCHQ010000765.1 GCA_903970295.1 Bryobacterales bacterium | reverse complement strand
TACAATTGAGATTCGCTGTAGAGCGGGATGAGCACTACGGGGATTTTTTTGATCGGTTCGTCTTTGATGCCCACCAGGCGGACCTCTGGTTCGTCTTTTTTAGCGACGGTGACGATCTTGTCCTGGGTCAGTTGACTCGAGTCGTAGATGATTACTGCACCGTACGGTTTTTTCACCATCACTTCGGATTTGACAGCACCGGGAAGATCTTTGATTCGTTCTTGAATTTTGTAGAGGCAGATGGCGCAGCTCTTACCTTCGACACGGAAATCTAGTCTGTGCAAGGCTTTGGCGTTGTACTTGGGGGTTGCGGTCTCTGCACCCGGAATAGCGTCGGTGCTCACGGTGGCGGGGGGGCTGGATTTTTGGCGAGCGGCTTGAGCCGGTTCGGGTGCACACGTTGCCACCAGATATGCCACCACCACACTGAGAGCCTGTCGCACCAAGAGGGAGAGTGTGCCACCACCGATTGGGCCTTGATGTTCGGCTCGCGTGGTTATATTGAGGGCGGTTTCGTTGAGAATACTCGCGAGTACGGCGCCGAGAACGCATCGAGCATATCTGGTGTCGTTGATGTCGTCATCAGTGAGCATCGTGTGCCGGCGGCCGCGAATCGTGCCGCGTGCATCAGCCTCGGCTTTGGCAAATACGCCAACTACTCTGTTCAAGTTCGGATCTGTCGGTCCTTGAGGATTGATGCCTAGTCCAGCCAATACTTCGAAAACAGTTTCTATATCGAGCATGTCTTGTAAAACACCGTGATTGATTTGCAGATCGCCGTCCCAATATGGGCTGTTGCCCAAAACTATGATTTCGCTTTTAGTCAGTCCTCTCTGGGCCGTGCATGAAGCGACTGAAGAATATATGGTCCAGTCTTGACAGACGTTTTCGTCGTCTAGTTCTACTGCATAAACTTCTTCCAGAGCAAGAGCCGCACCAAGAGCCGAAGCTGCTCGCGAGTAGATCATGTCGGAGCGCAGTGGACGTCCGGATTTGCGCGCACTCTTGGCTTGCTCAGGCGAAAACGGCGGCACCGCTCCTTTGATCAAAATCAAATGAACATCATCCTTAGATTCGATTTGAATCTCTTCCATGATCTCTTCAATGACGTTTGCCGTTTCCTTGATTTGGGGCATGCGCCCAATTTCTTCGGGAGCGAAATCGTGCGTGTGACCGATGCCCATTGCCAGTCGAGGTCTGGGATTCGCATCAGTGCTTCTTTTGCCGCTGCGACAAAAAACGATCACATGTGGAGCAACAACGCCCTCGCAGCCGCCGGAAATGGATAACGTAATCCTCTTGAAGAGATCTTCTCGACTCATTTGTAGCTTGAGGCAGAGCAGTTTTTCTAGAGCCAATTGCGCCAGATCGCGGGTGAAATCATTGCGTCCGCCGTTGCCTTCGGTTTTGCCAACGATGCAGATGATCTCTTCGGCTTTGAGCAATCCATCGTTAAGCCACTGCTCCAATGTGGAGACGTCTGCTGGTCCGGCGGTGAAATACTTGTGGGCGCTGATTTTCAAATTAAGCCTGCCAAAAGTATATATACTGAATAAATTAAATCGTTGTCTTTGAAGTATATCGTAGCCTCGAGTCGATTCGCTACAATTGAGTCGTGGACGGCTCATACAGCTAATTCCCTCAGTCGCGGATAAATAGTTTCTTCATTGCGACGTGTGTGCGGCGGATATACGATTGTGATGTCAAGAAATTCTGCAACTATCCAGCGCCATTGCTGCTCGGTGGAGGTTTTGCCATGTCTAACAATAGGGTCTTTCAGGTTGCCCAGAAGAAACATTTGCATGCAAGCATCGATCAGCCGGCGTTGCCAACAAAGCAGTCAATTTTGGAGCCGTTGATAGACCAATTTGTCGTAAAAAAACTGGATCAGTTAGAACTGCCGTGTCGCTATTCGGTCGTCTACGAATTGAC
This sequence comes from Bryobacterales bacterium, assembly GCA_903970295.1. The sequence continues at coordinate 5,423 of CAJCHQ010000765.1, read as the reverse complement.
CCGGATCGAGTGTCTTTTGCAGCTGCCGATGTCGCGCGAAGAAATGGAAGCTGAGCCACTTTTCTCGCTTTGGTCAATACCGGCGTGATGGAAAAAGGTGTCTAATGCTTGATGGCGAATGGTCGACAATACCTGAAATTGTCAGGTCGATCAGTGATCTGAAAAATCCCCAATCAGCTATAGACACAGTGAACAGATTGCCCACACCACAGCGAATCGCGCTTTCTGATGCTCTAAATTATAGTTTCGACCGCGCACCAAACCATACATCGGTCAGGGAAGCGGTAGATCTTTTTTGGCAAATCAGAATTGCCGAATTGGAGAACGAACCCAAAATCGGGCTAATCAGGCAGAAGTGCAGAGAGCAAAAGCTTCAGGTGCAGTGGGAGTGTCGACAAATTTCTTCCACTAAGCCTGATTTTCTTCAATTCGCCGATTTGAAAGTAGGCGAAATTGCAATCACCTTTGATGACGGTCCACACCCAATCAGTACACCTTTGGTTTTGCAGGCGCTAAGGCAGTCTGATGTGAGATGCAATTTTTTCCAATTAGGCGAAACCGCTAGAAAATCGCCGCTTATCTCCCGGGCGGTCGCGGATGCCGGCCACGCCGTAGGTTCGCACAGTATGTCGCATCCGGATTTAACTAAACTTCCGATTGAGGAGGCGCTGAAAAATATTCGCGATGGTCGAGAGCAGATAGCTACTTCTTCCGGACAGAGCAAGCCGTTTTTCAGATGTCCTTATGGAGAGGTAAACCAGGAACTGCGCCAGATGATTTTTGCCGAAGGACTTTTCATCTTTCACTGGGCAATGGATCCGCAGGAATGGGATTTCAAAAAAACTCAATTCAGACTGACGAAAACTTTCGACGCTATTGTCTCTGAAATCGAACGAGCCAGGCGTGGCATTCTTCTGCTCCATGATGTGCAGCGCCAGGTCGGTCTGACATTGCCAGACGTTCTCAACTATCTGGCGTTGAACGAATACAAAATCGTGCAATTCGTTTAGTCGCCAAACTAATATCGACACTCGCTCGGTCAGTCAATGAGAGACTGCCTGCAAACGATCGATTACTTCGTTGATATTGCGCAGGCGCTTTTTCAAATCCAGACACATCAAGTCCGCGACCAGGGCATCGATCTCATCGCTGAGAATAGGTTCGATTGATTTGGGATGTGCCACTGTTAGCGGTTCAGGATCTTTGCCAGTGAGCATGAAATTTATCACGCCTCCGAGCGAGTACAAATCGCTCTGCTTATTGGCGCGCCCCGAAAATTGTTCGGGAGAAACATATGAGGGCTTACCGACAAGAGTACCGGTGACTGTGCCTACAAATTCATTGGCAGAGCCGAAATCGATTAAGACTAAAGAGCCCTTCATATCGATCACCAGATTTTCCGGTGTGATGTCGCGATGAATAATGGCTGGTTCGCGATCGTGCAGATAGGAAATGATCCTGGCTAATTCGTTCGTCCACTTGAGCGTCTGAGCTTCTGATATCGCCCCCCGGTCCTTGACGTAAGAGCGTAGATTCGGACCCGTGATTCTCTCGAGAGTCATGTACTGCCGCCCATTCTCGACAAAGTGATCGAGTACTTTGGCAATCTGCGGGTGATCGAGCCCGGAGAGCAAAACCACTTCTCGATCGAATTGTTCGGCTGCTTTTTGCTTTATTTCTTCGCTGATCCCTGGCGGAAAAACTGCTTCTTTTAAAATTGCCGGAGTTTTTTCGCGCCAGTGACAAAGATAGATCGCCGACCAGCCGCCCGAGCCAACGATTTGAACAACTTTTACGCGTCCGTCCTGAAGGACGCGTCCGGGCTCGAGTGGCACGAACGGAGTTGAACTCAAACGTCTGTGCGCCTCTTGCATCCAGATTGAAGTGAAGCTCGTATCACTCTGACCCGAACGACCATGCGTGACTGTCTCGATTAATTGGTCGAATGAGGCATCTCTCGCCCAACGATTGGACCATAAATCACAAGCCGAAACCAATTTGTCCAGATTCTCCAAACTGAATACTGAGAGTGGCAGTCTTACAGGCAGCCGATCGCGGATATCGATAACGAGAGCGTCATTTTTGCTGTTGCTTGGATCTTTGGCGACCGAGATTTTGTCGACATCGCTCCAGGATATTCTATTTTTAGGATCAGACTGATTGAATTCGGCATCAGGTAAGAATATGTTTCCCTCAGTCAATACCAGGCGACTGTTGCGATGCTTTCTATACGTATTAAAGGCGACCAGAAAAAATGCGCACGAAGACATGGTCGTCAGGCAGAGAAGTCCCATGGCCACAGTTCCGGCTGAGCCGTTACCACTCAGATTCATGAGCATCCAAACCAACGGTAAAGGGAAAAAAACGATCAGGCAGACCGTGGCCAGCAGGGTTATCGATCTCCACTTATTCGCAGCCTGGCTTTCGTACGTGATAACGGCTGTCTGCGCCGTCGCTTTTTCAGACATGAGACTCTCCGGCTAACCGAGCTTTAAGTCACTGTCCCGATAGACCTTAGTCTTTTCTTCGGGCAGTCGAATTGTTAGATCGATCACAGTTTTTTGTTCGAGTTCAGTAATTTTATCATTCTCTTGTGACCGTTTTTTAGTGTCAGCGATTGGTTCTCTCGTAGATTCTTGGCGAGGTTGATCTAAATTTTGCAGGCGTTCGCGCACGGCGGCAGCAGATACCGGCCGATCGCTCGCCTCGAAAGCCAGACAATCCCTGATTAAAAGCGATATCTCCGACAACGAAGCAGACGGTTCTGGCGGGTCTATTTCCCCGCCTAATGGTGGCGGATCCTCACCATTCATCACAAAATAGAGTATTGCACCGAGAGCAAAGATGTCGCTTTGAATCGTAGGATTGCCTCGAAATTGCTCTGGCGGCGTGTACGCCGGTCTGCCCGCGATTACCGAATAAGCCCTGGCGTCTAGCACTCTGGCGACATCAAAGTCGACTAATTTGAGCTGTCCTGAGGGCGTGATGATCAAATTGTCGGGAGCCAGATCGCAATGAATGACGGCTGGCTCACGCGAGTGGAGATAATCCAGAATGTCGCACAGTTGCAGTCCCCAATTACGAAGCAGTTCGGCGTCCGGAGTTCCTATCTCTTTCAAAATCTCTCGCATCGTGCGGCCGTGAATGTATTGCAGGACCAAATATGCTTTGTCATTTTCGACGAAATGATCGAGCAGTTTGACGACTTGAGGATGAGCGAGCCCTGCTAGCAAAGTTGCGCCTCGTTCGAAGCGGCTGATCGCATCTTGCATAACGCGCACATCTGCCTGACTGGGAAGAACAATTTCTTTGACTACTACCTGACCGGTCAGTTCTTCTTCTCGTGGGCTGGGCATATTGACCCCGCTCGAGGCGCTTTTCACTCGATGTGCCAAATATGTCGTTGCCTGCCCGCCGAAGCCGAGAATAGAGTCGACGTGATATTCCTCACCCTTCAGCTGGGTTCCGACTGTCGATTGTGACTCGGCGTCAGGTGCCTCCTCTGAGCTTTGTTGCTCTAACCAGAGATCTGTAAATTGAATATCAGTGGATAGGTGCACGGCTCGCAGAAATTCATCATTGCGTTGGGCCTTGATGGCATAACGGTCTACCAGTTGCAAAAGCAAAAGTCTCTTTTTCAAATCGGGAATGCGCGAGAGGTCGATCGTCAAGGATTGAGATTTGTTCTTACTTTCGACGGTCAGTTTGCTTTCGAGTGATTCGCCCATGCGACTTTCTTTTTTGAGCGAAACGGTGGTAACCGAACTCCAGTGCAGAAAATTGGTGCCCATGCCGATGCTCCTCGAGTCGATGAAAGCAAATATCGGCAAAGCTGCTCGCAAAGAAATAAAGCCGGTACTGATCAAAAACATGCCGCACCATAAAGGTGGCAAAATACTGGAGCCGGCTGATCCCAAATAATTCAAAGTGACCTGGAGTGAAATCGCTGCGCGCAGACATAAGAGGGTCCACCAGTTTGGAGATTGCTCTGCTAGCTGTCTGGCGAAGGCAGTGGTTTCTGCTGCCGGGTTCCATGATGGAAGGGTCGAAAAACCGCGAGCCAGTTCGTGTTGCAAACAACTTTCGTAGCCGGCAAGGACAGTCGCTACCAGAAATGACACGCAAATGAACAATAGCCAGAAAAGTTTTTCTTTTTCTCGAATCAGCTTAAGCACGCCGTCTTCGGTGACGCTCTTGCTTAATTTGAGAATTTGACTGTCTGACGGCGCCGCACTGATCAGAAATCGTAGTAACCCTCTCGACTCAAGAGAAATAACGTCAGAGTATGTGTACGAGCATTGCGGCGCCACCCGTTTGCAGTAATTGAGAAAGTGGCGAAGACTGTCTTCATCGTATTCTTCCAGAGGAAGTGTGATAGTTCGATTATCCTTGAACTTCAAGACGATAGTTTCGCGGAAATCATTTTCTTCATTGCCGTGATCGCCCGAGACCTCGCTCAACTCGCCGAGCGGATATGGTCTCGAAGAGAGGAAATTGCCCGTCGATATTTGTTCGTTCTCGATTTTTAGCCGGTTTAAAAACGCCGCGCCCATCGTTACCGGGAAAAGCATCAAAGACAACATCGCCGGTAAAAATCCAAGGAGCTGAACGCCTCCAATTGTCACGGTCCAATTGAAAATGACGCTCGAGAGCAAAGCCAGGACGAAAAAGAAGCAAACTATGGGCGAAAGGCCGAGCATGAAGCGCAGTTGCCAGCGCCTGACCCTGGATTCTAATATGACTGCCGTCATAGCCTTCCCGCGCTCGAACTACCCTTAGTATCTTCTACCACAGGTCGGGCTCTGCCCGCCCGCAAGCCGGTTGGTTTTGCCATGATTAGCTGCCGAATCCGAAGGCCGGCTCCGGTGGCAGTCGCTGACTAGCGCGGCTGGGCATATTGCTGATCAGTGTTCGCCGGCGCTCCCATCGGTGCATCACCTGGTGGCGCGCCTGGCAAGAGATACTGGTATCCATTCGCTGCCAGAAATGAGAGAAAATCCTGGCGAAGATTCAATCCGGTTTTTGGATCAAATTGGATTGGTTGGAAGGGCTGCGTCATTGTCAGGTGGGCAATGGCATGCTGTTTGCCGAGCGGTCTGCCCAATTCATCGAAGAACTTCATCCAGGATTCCTCATACATCCGGCCGGCTCCTTCGGGCCGCAGAAATTGCATTTCTTCTTGTTGATAGGTTTTGTTGATTTTGCCATTGTTCTTGTTTACCTGAACGGTCGTAGCTCGAAAATGCATCTGCATTTCGCCGACGGTCAGTTGTACAGGCTCCTGCAGCAGCACCGTTTTCCATTCGGTCCACTTGGGCAAATCTTCTCGTTCACTGTAAGGCTCGTTATGGTGCTGCCAAATTTCCTGGCGGTTGTCGATTTGCTGTCCCCAAAAATGATCGACTCGACTGAGTTGAGTTTGA
>CAJCHQ010000764.1 GCA_903970295.1 Bryobacterales bacterium | reverse complement strand
CAGTGAGAGCAAAATGCCGACGCTGCTGAATGAACGCAGCCTGACCCGGATTTTGCTCGCGGACGCCGGTTGCCGGCTAAATTGAAAACCCTTAGGTGCGTTTACAAGAGACATGTGGCTTCCCGTTATCTGACTAATCAGAAAAGGATAACGTATAGACCCAGCTTGCGAGTGTCGGCAAGGTGCGACTGTTACGAAGAGCAGGCCACTTATGCTCTCTCAGCGTTGTCCGTGTCTCAGTTCACGCGAACATAAGTCTTGTCTGATGTGCCGAACAGGCGGACTTTTGAGGCGGCAATTTGTTAGTGTGAATCGCTTCACTTCTCTTCCGATAGAAACACTTCGCAATTAACCAAATGTAGTCATTTCATCTCAAGTTCAACTGCGGTCACGGCCGTCGGTTGCAATACCTGATGAAATTTTTGGCAATGTGGTTTGTTCGCTTTTGCTGAGAAATGAGGCACATCTAGCCCTACGGGGCATTCGCTACGGCGAAGAAAGGTTGTTTCTATGTTTCTCACCATCTGCCCACCATTCCGTTGCTGGTTCTGTCCGCCAGCGAATGCACTTTCGATCGATTACATCAGCCTGCTGCGCGACGGTAATAAAGTCTGGTGTGGAACCTGCGGCAATTTTCTCGGACACGACATCGTTGCTCCTGAGCAATCCGCCGGTTTGCTGAAAAGTCTCATTCTCGATAGCAACATGCACGTCTACCGCAAACCAACTAACAATGTCCCAGTGAGGGCCAGCGGCCAGGATGTCAACATCACCGCTCTCGACCTGATCGACAGGGCCTATACGCGCTTCAATATCGGGGTGCAGTGGTTTCACTTGCAAGATCCCGAGCAAAAACTTTGCGTCGTCAAAGAGGGAACGCCGATTGCCGATCAGCCGCTTTTCGCTGACATGCTACCCGAGCCGGTGAAACTGGTATTGCGTAAATTTCCTGACAATTTCGTTATGACTCAATCGACTTTGTCGGGGAAGAACAAACTGCTCAGGCTAGAAGGTCGATACGCAGCGAGCGATACAAAAGAGCCGAAGTGCTTAGTCGTTCGTTTCGAGGTGAGATGGCCAGACGATCTTTTGAATCCGCCACCCGAACCTCCAAAGCATGTAATCACTCTAGCTGCTGCCAAGAAAATTTTCTTCAAAGCGGCTAAAGATTGTGGCGTGCCAACCCCGACCCAGTTTCCGCGCGCAACCGCCGACCCGCAAAAGCTGACGGCGGCATTGCAAGCTTTCAACGATGCGACGAGAAAGTCGATGCTTGGCTATCTTCCCGATGGTAAAGCGTTGCCACTCACTTTGCAGACTGAATGGAGCGCGAAAATCCTGCGAGCAGCCGGTTGGAAAGTTGTCGTCGCCCCGAATGAATTGAGCTACTGCTCAAATTATCCGGACGAGAATTGTTGATCGCTTAGACAGACATGCTGCGGGCAGTGAATCCAATTCGCTGTCCGCAGTCTGGCTTTTGCCTGCTTATTCGCCGCTTTTCAGTTCGGCGACTCTCGAAAATCTCAACCTCCGCGAGGAATCTATGTCAACTTCCCGAACCATCAAGCGCAAAGTGCGTGCACCTATGCCTGATATAAGCAAAGAAAGTGACGGCTCCGCGCCGCATTCGCCGAACATTTGCGAGTATATGCGGCCGACTTTTGTCCGCGCGTCGCAAGTTTGCGAAGCGCTTGATGGAGCCTGGCAATTCGTCGAAGATCCCGAGGCAACCGTCAACGATGTTAACGATGTTTCTTGGGGAACTGAAACAATCAATGTGCCTTTCACGCGCGAAACTTTAGCAAGTGGATTGCTTCGGCACAACACATGCCGGCGCGTTTTTTACGGTCGATTCGCTACGATCGCCCCCGCCAAAAATGGTGAGCGCGTATTTCTGCATATTGGTGCAGCCAACCACGAATGTTTTGTGTACGTCAACGGCGGCTTTGCCGGGCATCACGTCGGAGGCTACACGCCCATTCGCTTAGACATCACTCGCCTGTTGAAAAGACGTGGTCAGCAACGGATAGAAGTGCAAGTCGACAACGATGTGCATGACAAAACGAAACCATCGGGCAAAGACAGCTGGGTCGAAGGCGGGTGGAAAATCTGGTATCTTCCCCGCGTCGGTATCTGGCAGTCTGTCTGGATCGAGCGAGTACCGCAAGTTTGCCTGTCCGACTTGCGCTGGTCGACTTCGGTCTCTGATTTGACTGTTGGCTTTTCGATCAAAGTCAACGGGCCAATTCAGCCCGGTTACAAACTTGCTGTGAGGATGCAGGTAAGCGGACAAACCGGCGATGCCGCCGATTTTTATGCGGGGCGAGTTGTAGTGGATGATCTGATTACTTATTTGCCCAATCCACTCGACGAACGTAAATTATCCCGCACGTACCATCTTCCCGACGCCTCCGAAGGCTACGTACGCGAATACCTGCTCTGGGAACCTAAAGTTTGGGATCCCATAAATTGCGAGCGCCCGTTGCCGCCGATCATCAATGCCTCCTTCCAGCTCATTAATGAGAGTGAAGAAATTGTTGACAGCATTAATTCGTATACGGCGATAAAGGAAGTGAGGACCGAAGGGCGCGATTTGTTGGTCAACAAAATGCCGGCTCAGCTCGATATGCTTCTCCATCAGCAGTACTTCAAACATACGGGTTTGACTCCTCCTGACGATGCCGCTATACGTCATGACGTGGAGCAAATCAAACTAACCGGCTGCAACGGCATACGCGCTCATCAAGCCATTCCTCATCCGCGCCTTCTTTACTGGGCTGACATTTTGGGATTGCATGTGTGGGAAGAATTGCCCAGCGCTTACAAATTCGGCGCCGAGATGGTCAACGCCACCGTCAAATTGCTGACTGAGGCTGTGGAGCGCGATTTCAATCATCCCTGCCGCATGGCTTGGGTGGTGCTCAACGAATCCTGGGGAACTGCTGATATTGGCGCTCTCGACTCGTGGGGACGCTACTCTCCGGCGGCTTTGCGACAGCAGAATTTCTTGACGATGCTGTGCAATCTCGCCCGCACACTAGACCCCGATTCGCTGGTAATTGGCAACGATGGCTGGCAGATGGTTAAAGCCAGCTCGATCTGGGCGGTGCATGATTACGATCAAAACGGCGAGTCGATCGCAAATCGCTTCTCTGAAGAGAACTTAGAGCACCTCTTGGCGAGCGAACGACCAGGAGCTCGCCGGCTCTTGCTCGATGCCGAGCGCGATACACTAAGCGAGCTCTGCAGACAGAAACCGCTGGGTGTCACTGAATGTGGTGGCACGCGATTGGTCGCAGGTAACCAATCAGCCGGCTGGGGTTATTCTGATGTCGATTCTGCAGACGGTTTTAGGGAGCGCTTTCGCTCGATCTGGCATGCTTTGCGCCGGCGGACGAATATTCGCTGCTGGACGCAATTCACCGATGTCGAAACTCCGAATGGCGGCGAAATCAATGGTCTGTTCACGATCGAACGGGAGCCGAAGTTGCCGCTGCCAGACATTTTTCACATCGTTAAAGGAAGGATGTAGAAGCTAACCATAAGCAAGTGCCGAGCGAGCATTTCCTGTTCACTCGGCATTTGCAATTTTGGTAGACTTTGCGGAAGTAAAACATAAAACGCAAAGTAGTGAGGTCTCTAAGAATCTTCGAAACCTCCGGTGGGTACCGAAAGTATTGTTGCGCTTGGGTTGAAAGAACTGGACCAATTGGCATTTTGGACTAAGTACTGCTTATCTCTACGGACTCATCTCGCTGAAACTGCGAGCTGGGCTGCTTTCGTTTTCTTTGAATTTGCCCACCATATCTTGTTCGGCGTCGTGGGCGAGGGCGGCCGTCGAGTCAATGCCCCCAGGGAACTGCTTTTCCAGTGCCCGCCACCACAGTTCGCTGCCGTCCATCAAAGCCTCGTGCAGCCAAACGATCTGCAGCCAATGATTCTGCTTGACGAAATCTGTCGAATGTTCCTGGTCGCTCCACCATTTTCTAGCAAAATCTGCGCGCTTGGAGTAGGGAATGTAAGACTTCCAGTTATTGACCATGTCCTCTTTGTTCTCGCTAATCATGCGAGCATAATCACAGGCGAAGCGAGCCTTTGTTGCGGCAGAGCAATCTCTGTATCCGGACTTCAAACTGCGTGAATCCTCTCCCCGAAACCACCCGTCAACAATCTTGCCTTGCAGCTCGGTCGCTTCTTGCAGCACCGTGGCGTAAACTTTGTCGGGGTTTCTCATCGCTTCGGCTGCCTGCTTGTGCTCTGCCGGAGTTTGATGGCTGGGCATGCCGCAAGCTGCCAGGCAGAGGGCGGCGGTCAGCGCAAGAGATGAGAATTTTGGACTCGGCATGAGGGGCATAGTAGCAAAAAACCTGCCAATAGGGCAGACTGTTGCAAGGTCGATTGTTGGCAAATGGGTGATCAGGGTGCGAAAAACCGCTAAGTCATTGCAGAAATTGACGTCTTTCTCTGTTTTGATCGCAATCTCGGCCGCGTTATGGGTGCCAAATTGTTTGGCATCGACCAACTTGAACGAAGCGATTCGCGCGTATTCCAATGGTGATTACACTTCTGCCCTCAAGGCTTTGACGACCGGCACAGAAACGGATTTGAAAGACAACGCTCTGGCGCACTACTATCTCGCCCGTGCGCTTTTGATGAATCGTAAATTAGACGACGCCCGCTCCGAATACGCCTTTGCGTACGGGCTGGACAAAACTGGCGGCGTCGGCAAACTCTCGCTCGATGCGTTGAAATCGATTGCCTCGGATGAGGCGAAGAAGAAAGAATACGCTCACACATTGACGGCTTTGACCGAAGGAATTGTCGGTGTCACGCTTGGCGGTGGCAAGATCGAGTCGGTGGTGCCCGGCGGACCGGCAGCGAAAGCGGGACTCAAGGCGGGTGACGAGATTGTCGCCGTCGATTCATTGCAGGCGAAAGATCTCGATGACGAAGGCATTCGTTTGTTGATGAGGGGCACTAAAGGTTCATCTGTGAAGGTGCAGGTCAAACGGGGCGACAAAGCCCTGACCATTGAATTGGTGCGCGATCACATTACCCTTCCCGATAAAAAGCCGGCCGTGGCAACTGCCAAGATCGAAACCGATGCTCATGATTTGCCCGTTAATTTGCAGTCGTTTGAAACCCTCTACGCAAATGCCAGCGAGCCTGTGCAGTTACTGATGCGGGCCGCGGCTTTGAAGGCTGTAGCCAGTATGCAAACTGGTGATTTGCGCGACGAGCTAATGGCGAAAGCCCGCCCGCTCTATAAAGATGCTCTCGAATTGACCAATAAAAATATCGCTGCTCGACCCTTCGACGGCTCCCTGTACGCGGTTCGGGCGCACGTATACGATTCATCCGAAGAATATCAAAAAGCGATCGATGACTATGATTTTCTCGCGCAACTTGGCATGGATAACGCCGCCTATCTATTCGCCATTGCCAAAGACAAAGACGGTTTGAAAAAGTATCGCGAAGCGGCCGAAGACTATCTCCGCTTCGCCCGTTCGCAAGAATCCGACGACAAAGATTCGGCCGAACCGAGAAAAGCCAGGGGTCTGACCTCTATCGTCTCTTCTTTCGATCTCTCGTCAGACCGTCTGAACGGCTACATTGGAGCCGCTTTCGACTACAACAATCTGAATGAAACCGACAAAGTAATTGACGTTTGCAACGAGGGACTGGCTCAAAGTCCAGAAGATCCCCGCTTGCTACTCAAGCGCGCAGAAGCGCTCTCGGACAAGAAAGACTTCGAAAAAGCTCTCGCAGACTGCAATATTGCTTTCGTCGGCTTGCAGCACAAATATTTGTTTGGCGTTCCTCTTGATACCGAGGTTGGTGCCTATCAGCTGCGAGCGAAGATCTTTCGAGGACTCGGTCGTGAACGTGATGCCTCAATGGACGAGCAAACCGCCAAAATAATTTCGAGCAAAGATAAAGATAAAGAGACCGATAAGCCTGACGACAAGCAAGCCGGTAAAGGGAGCGACAAGAGTAACGACCAGAGTAACGACAAAGAAAGCGGCAAGGGCGGCGACAAAACAGACAAGTAAAACTTGTTCGCCGGCTAAATTGCGGGGGTGAAAATGGAAGAGGGTCCCGAGCCACAAGAGCTCATGGAGC
>CAJCHQ010000763.1 GCA_903970295.1 Bryobacterales bacterium | reverse complement strand
TGGCCATGACCTGTCTGGATCAAGAGCCGATGCCACGATCAATTGATCTGGTTTTGCCAATAAGATACACCAGTAGCGGTGCCTGTCGTACGCATGTAGAGAATTGCGCATTAATGCGTGCGTAGTTTTTTTGGTCTCGTGCGCTCAATATTTCGATCACGATTTTTACCTCAAACACTAGCCGTATGCACTATTAGATGACAGGAGCCATTGTATGCGCCGCACACCGGTATAGAATGTGTGAGGTTAGCGCCTACAAAGGATATTGACAATGTCGAATTATATGGTCAGCCAAACTGGCAAAAAAGGATTCTTTTCAGGGAAATCAGCGGTTCTGGCGGTTGGCATTGTGGCCCTGGCACTCTCTGCCTCTACCAACTTGTGTTTTGCGGCTGATGATAAGGCTGCAGCAAATACCGCCGCCGGTCCTCAAGACGGGGAAAAGGCGCCTGATTTCACCTTGCCTGCAGAAGATGGCAAGAATGTCAAGCTCAGTGATTTTCGCGGTAAAACCGTAGTCGTGTTCTTCTACGACAAGGACGACAGTCCAGTCGGGCGGAAGGAGCACAAGATGATCCAGAAGGATTATGAAAAATACAAACTGAAAGGTGCTGACGTTTTGGGTATTGGTCCCGATCCAGTTGCCAGTCATAAAGCAATGCACACCGAATTGGACCTCAATTATCATCTCTTGACTGACAAGAATGATGAAGTGAGGGCGCTCTATCATTTGTCTGCGCAAAAAGGTCGTTACGGCATCGTTGTTGACAAGAACGGCGTGATTCGGAAAGTCGCCGGTGGTATTGGCGGATTATCTGAAGCCGACATATTCAACATCTTCGATTATGTTTCCGGCAATATGGGTTCAGGCACCTAAGCTCGCTTCAACTCGGTCTTTCGACCCAGAGGAAGCTAGTGAAGTTGTCCTGCAAGTCTTGAAGATTTTCTTCCACGATGTGCAGACCGTAGATATGTGCCAGCACCTTGCTGCCCATGACCGCGACATTCGCTGGTATCTCGCAACAGGCGATCAGCTCTGCCACCTTGGCGTGGTCGACCTGATCGCCTGTTCCGCTAGTTTGTTTCAGGCGAGGATATTTCATTTCGAGTGTGTTTTTGCACTGTCTGAGCACTTGCGGATGGGTCATGATCGTGTCCACTTTATTGAAATCGGCACCGGCTGCAATCATCAAAGCATGGGCGATCCTAATCGCGAATTCTTCGATGATATGGAAGCGATAGCGTGACATGGCTTCGATGCTTTCCGTGACAATGCCGCCGATTGAGTTATGGATGGCAAATTGTCCGCGGTCGATATGCCCCTCATAGAGGGCGTGCAAGACATTCTCTGTCGTATGCAAATAACGCAGTTCATACGGCTGTTCTGGTGTGCGACTGAGATAGTAAAGTGCTGCTTCCTCGTTGAAACTACCGCGTCCTCCCTGGATTCCAACAACAAGTTTGTTTCTGTCGACTCGATTGGGCAACAGTTTATTGAACACTCGAGATTGAGCATCGGCAAGCTTTACGCGCATACCGACAGTGGCCGGGTTGTAACTCTGTAGGTCTTCGAATAATTGCCAGGTGTCGTTGCAAACTTGATTTTGAATGTTGAAGAGCATTTTTGCTCCCAGCGTATCGATAGGGGTTGGAGCGAATCCGAACTCTCCTAACACGCGCCCGACGAAGTGAGTCAAGCCTTGACTCTCGGCTGCTAAACGGTCGTGATCTTCGGCTGACATTTCGATTACATTCAATTGTTTGTTGACAAAGAATGTTTTCCAAAAGGAGTAATTCTCGTCAGAGGTTTTAAACTGATCGAGGACCAATGTTTGACCGGGAAGTCCCTTCACCGCGACCGAATCCGGACCGAACATCGGGTGTGTCAAAAACGCCTGGCAGTGCTCAGGCAGCAACCGCTCGAAGACCATTTTGGGATGCACTTTGACTGACAAAACGTCGGCGAAGACCTGCGCGTTTTTACGCGGCTGAATGTATTTGATGTGCTCAGCGAAAATGCTTTCGAATTTCGAAATCGGCACGCAATAAAAAACGGCGTCGGCAGCCAGAGCTATTGATTCGCTGACGAGAGGAAGCCCCTGTGCTTTGGCCTCCTCGACCGCCTCTGGCGTTGGGTCGCAGACTTGCACATCGAAATCGTATCTGAGGATCGAGGCGAATAATTGGCCGAAGCGCCCGTATCCGATAATACTCACCTGATTGGGCTTCATGACTTCTCCATCGATGCTAAACGAGACGGCATATGCTAGAACGAAATTTGCTAGAACGGATTTGCAGAACGGATTTGCAGAACGGATCTGCTAAACGGATTTGCTAAACGGAATATGCTACCCCATGAGAGCGAAAGCGGCAATTGAAAACAGCCGATGTTGCGAAATCACTCGCCAGTCACGCCTACTGCTGATTTTTGATTTGCACTTTGCTGCGCAGCTTTTTGGTCTTCTTCCTTTAGTACTCGCTGCACCGTCTCCATGAGATTTTCGATGCGAATGTAGCCATCGACTTTTTTGTTGTCGTCATTGGCGACAATTGGAAGACGCTTGATACCGTGTTCGCGCATCGTCAAAACTGCCACCGTAGTCGACACATCGGCCGTCAGCGTCATTGGCTCGGCCATCATTATGTCTTTGACTTTGGCGTGAGGACGGTCCGGTTGTGACAAATGCGCGGCGATTTCGATGGCGTGCATCAAATTGGTGCGCGTCAGAATC
>CAJCHQ010000762.1 GCA_903970295.1 Bryobacterales bacterium | reverse complement strand
AATCCCGATCCGGAAATCGATCCGGCGGTTGCCATCAGTTGTGGTGCAAGCTTTGCTGCTGACGGGCGCACGATCAATAACGCGCTTTCCTTTCCGGGACTCTTCCGTGGTGCGTTAAAGGCTCACGCCAAGATGTTTACCGATGCCATGAAAATAGCTGCCGCTCATGCTATTGCGGGTCAGACTAAAATGGATAATCTCGTTCCCAGCATTTTAGATCGTGAGGTCCACCAACACGTGGCCGATGCGGTCGCGGTGGCAGTAGGTAGTGAAGGCTGAATAGCCGCTCACTATGAATGACTGGCCGCTAAGCCGATCTTTTCGATCAGCTGCACGTCCGCGTCAGACAATTGCAAGTCACCAGAGCGCAAGTCTTCCTGCATGTGCGCCTGGTTAGATGTTCCGGTCAAAGGCACCATCCCGACTTGCATGGCGAAGCGAAATATCACCTGCGAGACGCCAGTGTTCAGACGTTTGGCAATCGTTCTCACTGCGGGATTTGCCATCTCTCGAGCATTCGCGGTAAGCAACGAGAAGCCCTGATAGATGATGTTGTCAGTGCGGCAAATCTGCCTGACCTCTTGGTCCCATCCCATCACCGCGTAGCAGCGGTTTTGCACTACCATCGGTTTGATTTTCGCACCTGAGCATAACTGCATCAGCTGCTCCGGTGTGACATTGCTTACACCGATCATCCGCGCCTTTCCTAATTCATACATCTTTTCGATCGCCGCCCAAACTTCCCAGTCGGATTCCCCTAAACCGTGCCGCGAGTAAGGACCATGTAGAACATAAGAGTCCACATAATCGCAGTGGAGGTGCAGTAGAGAGCTATCCATTGATTGATTGACTTGAGTCGTGAGATCAGCTGCGGCATCGTAGGGGGTGCGCTGATCCTGACCATTTACAGATGTGAATTTAGTTTGCAGAAAAAGTGATTCGCGTGTCACTCCTTTTTTTATTAGCTGCTGAAGGGCATCTCCAACGAGTGCTTCCTGATAATGTATTAGCTGATTGGCAGTGTCGATTGCCCTGAATCCTGCTTCAACAGCCATTTGCACGAGTTTTGTGGTGGCCTCTTTTTTCCAGGCTGTGCCATACATGAAGGATGGTATGGGCACTTGATTATACGCAACTACGGTCATTATGTTCTCCATTTATAGTTATTGCAGCAGTTCGTTTAAGTAACTTGGCTGATCCGAGAATCGATGGGGCGCGTTCACGGATCTTTGACTTTGGAACGATAGCGCTTTTGTTTTTCCGCGTGATATTTGGGATCTGACACTTGTTTGCGGATGGCAAATGTGCTGAATCGGCAAGCATCTGAGCAGAATTTGCCATTGCCTTTCTGCAGGAAGAAATCGGCACAGCGCGCCACCTCAAGCAAATGGTCAAGAGCCTTATGGTCGGCAGTTTTTAGTTCACTGATCCATTGAGACTCCAGTTCTTTGTTGTCTTGATAATACTGATCGCATTCAGCTAGCTGTGCTGCCTTATGCAACCCTTCACAACGACTGACGATGTAGGAGGGCAAACATTCTATAGCTGATGAAATGTATTGACTGAACTGAAGCACGTATGTATCGATCAGGGCTGCCACCACTGAGTCTTCATCTGTGCCTGCCGGGACCGCTCGCAAAAGTGGAAGCTGGCAATTCGATCCAGGCTCGGGCTGATGCAGGCGAAAGTGGCACTGACCTAACCGTTCGTTGGCGAAATTGAGATTGACTGGAGCGTTGAAGTGCTTTGCCGATAATTGGTAGCGCATATAAATAATCGCATTGCTCACCAATTTCGCGTTTTCGCTGCTAATCGCACCGTTTTTGCTCCAGGTGGCAACGGGTTGACCCAGTAAGTCGCTAATAAATCCTTCCAGGTGATCCTTTGCAGACCAGGTTGTCTGTGCATTCAAAAGGTCGAGCCAATTGATCACTAAATCTGCCTTGCCTCATGCTGAAGTCAGGTCAAAACCAGTCTTGGCAAATGCACAAGCTTTGCGATTGACTGCAACGATTATACGTGGTAACGTTACCGCAATCAATCGTTGTCACGGGAGAAGTTTCTACAAATTGCTGACGGGGTCTGCCAAGCCCCGTCGGCAAAGACTTCCCCGGTTTTTTTGCGCGGCTGTCAAGAGGAAGTGGTTATGCTGAGGCACGAAGGTCTGCTAAATCTCCAAGCATGGTTCGGACGCGACGCTCTCATTTCGTCCATAGATACGCATTGGCAAGCTACCAGTGACCTTCGCCGCGTCTTTCTAGCAGCATTCCCGATCTGGTTAAGCTTTAGCTTTGGCGCAGCCATAGCTTTTAATGACATGCAACTAGCTGGCAGACTTGGTCCTCAAGCTCAAGCCGCTATGGGGTTGTGTGAAACTGTATGGTGTCTATTTGCGCTAGTCGCAAGTGGTATCGCTGGTGGTGCCGCAGCCTGTGTATCGCAGTCTTTAGGTGCTGAAGACATGAAGACGACGCGCAAATGTGCGATCAACGCGTTGATTATATCGACGGTTGTCGGCGCCTTGCTTTTGGTTGCCGCATTTTTCTTGGGAGAATACTTGTGTGAAGCTCTCAGCTGTTCGCCGGGAGTGACTGCTCTTGCTGTATCATACATGAGGCTTTCTGCAATTGGTAACTTGCCTTATGCCATCATGCAAGCCCAGTTAGCCATTTTTCGCTCAGTCGGCCGACCACAGCTTGGCTTACTTTTGTGGTTGGTGGCGGGATTATTCGAAATCGGCGGCACTCAGTATAGTTTTTCGCCTTTTTCAGTTACTGCCCAAACCAATTTAAATGCAGTAGCCGTCTTTTGGGACATTGGTTGCTTCTCGAGTATTTCTGTTGGATTTTTTCTTTTGCACAGACTGCGAAAGGCGGCCCCTCAAATTGCCATCAACGTCGCATCTGATTTTTCGATTCCACTCATGAAGCAAATCGTAAGCGTCGGCTTGCCTCTGGTATGCGCTGAGGCAGCCATAATTGTCGGTCAGTTATTTGTCTATAGATTATTGGGCTCGCTGCCAGATGGCGTGCACTGGCAGGCTATTTGGGCAATTAAATCAAGAGTGGAGGAAACATTGATATTAAGCCCTCTCATGGCTTTGAGTTTGGCTATAGCCGCGCATTCTGGATTTGGTGTGGGAGCCGGTAAGCAGGCCCAGGCGATGAGAACTGCCTGGCGATCCGCCCTCGCTTCGTTTGCAATGGTTGCTGCGTTGGCATTAGTTGTCTATATATGGGCACCAGCTATTTTCATGATATGGGGCGGTAGTGCCGAGCTCTCGCACAATGGAGGGGTGGTCTTATCAATCTCAGCTGGATTGTGGCCTTGGCTGGCTCTTTCACTAATTCTTCTAGGAGTATTCGAAGGCATCGGCAAGACTGTCAGCTCTACAATTTTTACCGGATTGATATATTGTCCTCTGCGTCTACTTTTAGCTTTACTTTTACCGCTTTTTATCGCGCCGTCCCTTGGGTCCGTTTTGATCATTGCTGGATTGCCGCAACTGATTGGCGCGGCCGGCATTGTCATCCTCTTTGCGCGCGAACGTGAACGCGTGCAAATTGCGGAAACTGACGGCCTGCGGACTTTAGAAACATGATTCTGTTGGATCAGTTGAGTCCGACTTGCAGTGTTGCTATACGCCCGTGGGTGTCTGGCGTCTGATAATGGTACTGGTGCGCAACGTATTATATGCACCGGATGTGGTGCATAACCCTCTTTGCTGTCCTTCTGGCGTGTACATGGTGATAATATGGCACTACGCTGACAACGATTGCCCCCTGGTGTTATGAAATTTATCGGCATCTCACTGCAAGTTCTTCTGGTATTGCTTGTGGTGCCGACCGTGGGCTGGGCTGACGATGTGCCATTGGAGCCGGGCATGCTTATTCCAAAGCGAGATGCTTCGCTGGACGGGCTGGAAATCAAATCGACCGCCCCCGCTCAGCGTTCTGTGTTAACTAAACCAGCAGGCGCGGTTGCAATCCCCGCC
>CAJCHQ010000761.1 GCA_903970295.1 Bryobacterales bacterium | reverse complement strand
ACTGTCACCGCCATTGGTGCTCCTGCCGCGAAAGATTGGGAAATGTTTCCGATCGATTACGTCAAGGCGTTGCAGTTGCTAATTGCAGCCTTGGGCAAGCCCGTTGCTGGAATGATTACGGCGCAAAATGGCTCATCGACGAGCCTGAATGGCTGGACGCAGTCGGCAGTCTTGGGTATCCCTGTAATCGACGCTGCTGGCAACGGGCGCGCTCAGCCCACAGGTAAATTTGGCTCGATGGGACTGTTGACTAAGCCTGGTTACGTCACCATTCAAACTGCGGCTGGCGGTAATCGAGCACAAGGAAGATACCTGGAAGTGACCGTCAGGGGTGAAGTTTCGCGTGCTGATGATATTTTGCGCGCCGTGTCCATCCAGTCGGGCGGATTTATCGCCGCCGCTCGTAATCCTATTGCCGCTGCTTATGTGCGGGAGCACGCTGCACTTGGCGCTATCAGTTATGCCTTGCGCTTAGGTGAAGCCATGCTGGCAGCCAAGTCGGAAGGTGCAGATGCTGTCATCGCTGCCGCCGCTAAACAAACAAAAGGGCGCATACTCGGTCGCGGTGTTGTTCGTAACGCTGCAGTCGACACTCGCGATAGCTGGGATTTTGCAAAATTCGAAGTGGAAACTGACGAAGGGCTGTTGGTTCTTCACACAATGAACGAATACATGGCTGTGGAGCGCGATGGCAAAAGACTTTCGACTTTCCCCGATTTGATTGCGACCCTTTCGCTAGACACTGGTCTGCCGATTAGCGTCGCTCAAATGCGAGAAGGCAATCGTATCGCCATTCTCGTTAATGACAAAGCTGACCTGCCGATTGGCACTGGTGCACGTCAGCCCGATGCCTATCACGAGGTCGAAAAAGCTATGGGCATCGATCTGCTAAGCTACGCCCTTGCTTGAGTTAGGAATGTATCTTATGCGCACCAATTATCTTCTCTTGTTCAGCCTCAGCTTGATGTTCTTTTCGACTAGCACTGTTTTCGCTCAGGATGCCACGGCCGTAAAAAAAGTTGGCAGTGCCGTAAAAAAACCAGACGCGACGCAAGTATCAAGCCCGCCAACGACAAAGCTGGATATGACGCCTGAGTCGCCCGATCGCCTGCGCACCCTTTCCGAGCAAGGTTTGGATCTGGAAAGAATGAACAAGCCAGAGTGGAGGGAGAAACACAGAAAGCTCGTAAGAAAAGCGATTTCTACTCCGGCTCAATTGCAATTCTTTGGTGATTCGATCACCGAGTACATGGATCGAGGTGGTCTTAAAGCGTTCCAAAAGAACTTTGGTGCCTACATGCCCGACAACTTTGGGCTTGCCGGCGACAAAGCTGGTGAGCTTTTCTGGCGAATGAACCATGGCGAGCTGCGTGGACATCCGAAAGTAATAGTGATCATGATCGGCACCAACGATTTTACGCGCACACCCAAGCGTACTGCCCATGAGGTTGCACAAGAAATTGCCAATTGCGTGCGCACTGCTCGTGCTTATGAACCGAAAGCAAAAATATTGTTGATGGCTTTATTACCGCGTGATGCCGCTTGGGCTCTAGCTAGAGGTGCCAGAGAACAAAAACGGAAAGATGTGAATGCCGAGATTGCTACTCTCGCTAATGGCAATCAAATCAGATTTATCGATATCGGCGATCGATTTGTGGATCACAATGGCTTGGCTCGCGTAGATTTGATGCCCGACTATCTCCATCCAAATCTGCAGGGATACGAAGTCTGGGCTGAGGCGATCAAGCCGACGCTCGACGATATGCTGAAGTGATGCGCGTTTAAACTGCGAATCATGCTCAGGCAAGAGCCAGGCGATACGACAGCGCCGTGCGGATTTCGGCTATTTCGCTAGAAGCCACCGTTTCTGTGTCGATACAAAAGTGGTTGTGCAATAGCTCACTGGCCCTTTGAGCCGATGATTTGGAAACCCAGCAACTGAGGCTGTTCTCGGTTGTAGATACAAGCCGAATTTGCACCCCATTGCGATCGAGAAGTGAGATCACATTCGAAGTCAAAGTAGTGTCGCCAGCGCAACCTCTGCCAATCAGGCTCACTTTTGCAATATCCAGTTCTGCTACAACCGATATTTGGGGGCTGCCCTCTTTGAATTTGGTCAAGCATTTAACTGCTGTCTCAACTTCTGAAGCTCGCACCGCACAAGCGAGAACCTTAGCGTTGTTACCCGGTAACCGGATCTGGGCGATAGTTTCTACCGCAATATTTTCGGCGCATAGAGCGGTGGTCAGTTCGCTCAAGAGAGGCAGTTCTTCCGGGACGTTGAGGGCGTTAACGCATGCGACTTGTTGGTCAACGGCGACGCCGGCTGACTTACGAATTGGCTCGATCATGTTGGCTCCTTCTATGAGTGTTCCTTCATCGTCTTTATTGAATGTGTTCCGCACGCGCAGTCGCACGTTGTAATGCTGGGCCAGTTCCACTGCTCGTGGATGCAGGACCTGGGCGCCGAGTTGTGCCATGGTCAACACTTCGTCGTACGAGGCAGTTGTGAGCAGTCGGGCTTTTGCGACTTGGTTCGGGTCGCTTGTGTAAATTCCGTCTACATCGGTGTAGATATCGCAGTCGCAGCCACCGTTTGCCACTGCCAGAGCCACCGCTGTGGTGTCTGAACCGCCGCGGCCCAGCGTTGTTATGTCGCCGGCAGAGTTGATGCCCTGAAAGCCAGCCACCACCAAAACATCCGAGTCCACCAGGGCTTGCGCGATGAAGTCCGCATTGATATCGAGAATGCGAGCGTCATTGTGGGTTTCGTCGGTTTCTATGCCTAATTGCTGTCCCGTGAACGATCTCGCTTTCACACCGATATCGCGCAAAGCAAGTGCCAGAAGCGCAATCGACTGTTGTTCGCCGATGGACAGAAGCACGTCGAGTTCGCGTCTGTCTGGAGTGCTTGCGCATTGCTTAGCCAGGCTGAGTAGGTGGTCGGTGGTGTCGCCCATCGCCGAAACAACGACGATTAGCTTCGACTTGAGAGCCCTCTCAGCGACAATTTCGGCTACATGTTGTATGCGTCCGATTGTCTTTACCGACGTTCCGCCGAACTTCAAAACCTTGACGCTTGCCATTACCTGCTCCTTGTTGCTCTTAGCACCGACCGAACAAAAAACACCCCGTCTGTCTCGAGAGGGGGTGTTACTTCACTTCTGGTTTGATTTACTTATTTATGCAAAACCTGTGAGGCAACGCCACCCGTCGCGGGCGTCATCATTGCCATAGCCATATTAGTAGTGGAACCGATTTGCATGCAGACAATTATGCATGCAACCATCCTGATGTCCAACAGGGAATTGTGATTGTGTTACAAAGGCTTTGCATGAGGGAGGCAATCAGCAGCTGGGTGCGGATAAACATTTTATGTAGCCCGCAAATTTTGCCAACAAGGGGAATCTGCAGCAAATCAGGCTACGGGTTCTGCCCACGGTGTCACTGCTTGGATTTCTCCAAACGGCGAGAGTCCCTGGGTTCACTTCTGGGCATTCAAATTACTTGAAAAACCCGTAAGAACTCCCCATAGTTTGAGGAATTGCCGTGCCGGATGGAGTCATTATCCGGGGCGCAGTTCCGGTATCAAATGCGGTGCTTGAATTGCCGACGTTCGTCGCACCATTGTTGCCGCCAGTCCCTGCGCCGTTGGCCGTACCGTTCGTTGTGCCTGCTGTCGAGTCAATGCCAGCATTAGACATCAAGCCGGCATAAGTATTTGGCTCGGCTTTAATTCTGTGTAGATAAACTTTAACCGCCCTGTCCGGAAGAGAAGCTTGCAGTGTCTGAAACGGCTTGTTCTTACTAGGCGCATCGACTGGTTTATAGTTTATATGATATTTCGGTTTAGCTTTCATCGTTGTTTCGGATTTGTCGGCAGCCTGCGCCGAAGAGCTGGCCGAGAACAATAAAAGTGCGCAGATGAATGGAAGGCGAAAAGACTGCATGGATGAATTGAGAGCAGACGGGGCTAATCCTATTTATAGATATAGCACCAAATAATTTGGCTGGATCGCTTAATGGCGATTTTCAGTTATAGCCTGCTGATTCCCTTGCTCAGAGCTTTGAGCATGCTCTGTTGCGGATCTTTCGATTCTTTGATGCCTGGGATCACCTGCTGTGCTTCATTCTGCACCTCACCGGTGACGACCTGACCGACTAACACTTCATTGGCTATCGGCTGACTCGCCAAGTCGGCAATCAGGGCTTCAGAGAAGGCAAGCAAGGCAGGATTTTTGGTGACGACTGCAAAACGATAATTGTCGAGAGCCTGTGTTGCTTCCTGGTCAAGCACTTTCAACCGACTCTGGATGCGTTTGTCATAGATGAGCTCTTTCTCGAGCTTTGATTCTTCAGAGCCACCGGTTGCTGCAATGTATGAATCTAGCGCCACTTCAGCGCCGATTGGGATGGCGAAGCCAGGACTGAGCCACGAAACTGTCGCCAGTGTGCCTTCTACGACTTTAGACGTACCAGCTTTAACTTTGCCTGGATGTGCATAACGTTCAACCCGCTTGCGTACTTCGGCAACGACTGGATCTTTTGCCAGAGCTGCTTTGAGAATGGTCTCCAGCTTGGTTTCTCGCTCCATCGTGTCCCATACTTGCTTTTTGAATGTTTCCTCAGGCACGGGAATTCTGTTCAGCCAGGTCGTCAAACCTTGAACAGTATTTCTTGCCTTTTCATCCCCAACTAATGAACTCAACGACTTAGCGCCAGCATCGATGATTTGCGAGCGCCTCGTCGGATCTCCGGTACCAAGACCCATAGCGATCTGAGCCAGGCTCGAAACTATTTGACTGTGAATTTTGTCGACGTAGCGCTGTCTCTCGTATTCTGCTGTCGTTTGATTCGTGACTTTTAGCTTTTCTTCGAGAACTATTTTGCCACCGCGTGAAGATGGATCGTTGCCGCCGATTCTCATG
>CAJCHQ010000760.1 GCA_903970295.1 Bryobacterales bacterium | reverse complement strand
ACCGAACCCGCCAGCGGTCGCCCGCGCTTACGACTAAGTTGAGGATCGGAAAAAGGCTGCAAGAACACGACAGCTTAGCGGGAGTGTTCAAAATGTAGCGCTTTTGCCATGTATGCATCGTCATGCATGGTATTTCCGCTACATTTCTGATTAATTCTTCAGGGATTCCAGAAAATGTAGCGCTTTCACCATATATAATTCTACTTGCATGTACTTCCCGCTACATTTCAAGAAATGACCATTTATATAGGCACTACCACTTCAGACAAATCGGCGATACGCGCTGCCGCAGCGCGGGGAGTGCTCCGTCGAATCGCCCGTGATGTCTATACCGATGACCTTGAGACCGAGCCGGAACAATTGATCCGGGAGAATCTCCTGTCCATCATCGGCAAACTACAGCCGGACTGGCATCTGTCACACAGTACAGCGGCAACACAAGCACCAATTAACGGGCTGGTCTTCCTTTCCGGGTTCAGTCATAAGTATGTGCCTTTGGTGCTGCCCGGCATCAAGGTTGTACGAATGCCGGATCTCAAATACCCGGAAGTAGAGCATCTGGAAGCGCCCACGATGGTCGCTCCCAAACTTTCTTCCGCCCCTGAACCGGTGCGCATAAATATATCTAGCCCATTGCAGACTGTATTTGAATGCCTTTCGACAGCCAAGCAGTATCCTGAAAAACTGCTGCCCGCGCACAAAGTCGTCGAGTTGATCGGAAACCTGAGTTCAATGGACCGAGACCGCGCGGGTGCTTTCGCAGTTCGCAACGACCTGAAATCCGAACACTGGAAATATTTGCAGCTCTGCAAGGATCAATCTGTTGGCGCAGGAATAGAAATCGCAAAAAGCAATAACTTTGCCGTCTATTTTTATGGATGGGAAATCGGCAGCCTGACGGCACTTCAAAGCAATGAATTCAAATTTGAGTACTCTCCAAGCTGGAAAGTCGCTTTGTGCAACGAGTTACCGTTGAACAAAACATACGAAGGCCGAAGAATGCCCGCGTTCTTCGAGAACCTGCTGCCCGAGGGATGGACGGAGAGCCAGCTTCAGGCAATCTTTAAGATTGCAAAAGAGGATACCGTCGCGTTGCTTGCGACGACACAGAAATACTTGTCAAACTTGACGCTTAGAACAAGTGATTTTGACGACCAGGATCTTGTGTTCGACACCCTGGACAATCCACTATCGGAAATTGCATCAACCGCAACGGTAGTGATGAAGGTTCGGGGCGATATCGAAAAGGACAGTAATTTGCAGGAGCTCTTCCGCAATCTGGGTAAGAAAGGTCCGATGCGGATTTCAGGCATCCAACCTAAGCTTCCCATTAGTCTTGAACGAGATGCAGGAAAAGAGCCGGTGTTGAAGATCGGAACGTTCAAGAATTCCTGCTCTTATATCCTCAAATACCAATCGGCTCTTTTTCCGAACTTAGTGGAAAACGAGTGGGCAACTATGGAGTTGGCACATCGCGCCGGATTACCGACTGCTCCAGTTAGACAAGTAGAGTTTAAGGGAAAGTCTCTCTTCCCTGGCCGAGCGCTTCTCATCGAGAGATATGATATTCCTGATAAACACCTGCTGGACGATCTGAATTCCTCACTGCGGCTGGCTTTGCAACAGGATGCCGCTTCTCTTCTCAAGTTGTATCGACAAGACAAATACGATACATCAGCCGAGCGTGTAACAGATGCACTGAAGGAAGCTGGGTTAGGGCCCGATCAACTTGATATTTATTTGAAGCATCTTTTATTTTCTTGGATGGTGGGTAACGGAGACCTACACGCAAAGAATGTTTCCATAATAGTGAGGCTGCTTCCCGGGCAATTAGGAGGAGTGCCGATACCAGATATGGTTGCATACTCTCCTCTTTATGATTTGGTTAACACACGTATTCACCTTCCAGGAGACCGTTTTGCCTTTCCAATAAATGGCAAGAATGACAAGCTTAAAGTAAAAGACTTTGCCGCAATCGCCGGTCGCTGGGGACACGAAAAATCAGAGGTAACTGAGCTTGCACAGATACTTGCAGTCAGCATCAGAGGACAATTGCCGGAAGTTCTTGAACTGTCCGGGCTGCCTCTGGAGCAGCAAATTAAGTATTCATCCATTGTCGAATCGAATCTTGCTTCGATGCAGCTGTAGCGAAGAAGCAGTTACCGTGGGTCTGTAGAGATATTAGGCTTGTGACTGTACATTGACCGGTTATCAGTCGAGCCGGCCGCGGAGACGCTTGAGCTTATGAAACTAATCGACAAAATATTTCTGGCGCATCCTTAATTACCACCTTAACTTCTCAGCTCTTTGGCCTAGACTATCGGGGCCAGCTCACAATAACCGATACGTTCCAAGAGTTAAGTTGCTGCAATGTTTCGAGTAGATCTATAGTGGATCTGCCCCATCGAGTGAGTTCGGTGACCAGCACTGCATCTATTTTTCTGGCTTGCGCCAAATCAATTACCTGCTTCCTCTGCTCTCTGTCAATCTTCGTTCCGGACATTTTCTCTTGGAAGATGCCGACGATTTCGAACCCACCGCGCTCCGCAAATGCTTGCAAGTCCCTCAATTGTCGTTCGCAGCTTTGATCGTCCGTGGACACCCGGGATAAATCGCAGCTATCGTCAGCTTCGCTGATGACTGGGCACCATCCGCGATGGCGGTGAAAGCCGTACGTCCTTTACGCTACCCGAAAAGCTTACGGTCATGATTGCGTCGTCGCTGGATTTTTGAGTGCCCTCAGTCGTCACCACCGCCGAGGTGCCTTTGGCTTTGAACCTTGAGCCAGGCTAGCTCTCCGTTAATCAGTCTCGGGTCCAACATTACGCCGAGCAGGGAGGTGACCAGACAGACAGAACTGAATCCGACTATGAACAACAACGCCTTATGCTGAAGGCTCTCAAAATCTCAACAACAGAAGTTGCCATCCCTAATCACACGAAAATGGTTATATCCATATCTAGGATTTAATAGAGCGAATGTTAAAACGGTCTCACGCCAAGCCTGCCAGTTTTTCTTGAAAGATGCAACCAGGTTAGAGCCTTTT
>CAJCHQ010000759.1 GCA_903970295.1 Bryobacterales bacterium | reverse complement strand
TTCAGCTCTTCGATTCTTTCGGTGATGAGCTGAGTGGGTATTTTTTCCTGTTTAGCGTCGGCTTTTTTCATCTTCTAAATTAGTAAATATTCGGTGTGGCATGGCCATCAATAAGGATACCAGTGGCGATGGAAAAAAACATCGCTTGTGAACTCACCGGTTGGGATGTGCGAGTGCAGCTTTCGTTTTCATCCGATTCTTATTCAATTTGCGGATTGCGTTTTCCTTCATCCGACTCATCGATTTTGTCCACAAGGCTGACACTATGCGAAGCTCCTGCCAGGGCATAATAACAAGCAGCGAAAGCAGTAAAACGCTAGAAAAGTGGACAATGGTCGGAGTCAGAAAGGCGGCGCTGCTAGTTTCATCGGCGGCGATTCTCTTGTCCGCGATCAGCGTGATCACGACGAATTGCAAGCCAATCAGCCCGCCGGCACATGACCCCGTTAACGTGTAGAAGCTGCTCCAATTGCTAAGTTCAGGCGTCATCACATTTCTTCCTTCTGTTTGGCAGCGATTCGGCAGCACGTGCGTTGGTACGCACTTCTTATTTGAACTTATTCGCTGGGAATGAAGACTGCGAAAGGATAAGCCTTTTCGCAAACTGCAAAGTCCACTAACGTGCCTTCCGGCGAAGGTTGATTAGTGGCAGACAGTTTTTGCGCCTCTGCTTCAAATGCTTTGACATCTGAGATATCACTCGAGATCAAAACTCGGATGCGAACATTTTTGCGAATCATTTTCTGAATTGCGTCGTAAACTATCCATTTTTCATCGCGCGAAATTTCGCGAACGATTTCGTAAGCTGGACCAATCACGGGATCTGGTTTTATCTTTGAGCTTGGTTGCAAAGGAAGCAACAGAGTTGCGTCCTTTGCACACACGACAGCTTGTGTTGCGCCCTGCCAACCGCATTGTGGGCAAACCTTGATCCGATCGCTCATTTCCGCCTTGCCTCAATTAGTTTAACGATCCGATTCACGGAGTGGTTCATAGTCTCGGAGTTAGCTGAATCGCGCGGCGTGGTATGCGCGAGAAATTCGATCATGCCATCAACCGCTTGGGTAAATTTATTTATGAACCATGGACGGTCCGTAAAAAATTGCATGTAAGAATCTGCAATGCATAATCTCACTAATACCACCAGAATGTCCAGAAGTGGATAAGGTCCGCTCAAATCAGCCAACCTCTCAGGCTCTTCCAGGAGGCACTGGATGCTTCGGCATCAAGGTTGATCGAATATGGACAGGCAAATGCTGCCACTCTAGCTCGTGAACACTTGCCGCATTTACCTGGGTGCGGTGCAACAAGTTTTCTGTATCTGATTTCATGGGGGTTCGCTCTCGAGCTGAATCGGTTGCTATTATACTCTTGGCGAATGGCGCTAGGCGAGGGTAAAAAATGGATCGGATGCCTTAAGTCCATGAAGAATGTGTCCATTGGCGATAGCTATTAGCATGAACAAAGTAAAGAACATGGGAGCAAAGCACAACATGTAGTCTTTTCGCTGAAGGTGTACGATGGGCGCCATTGCGCAAATCGGTGACCACGCAAAATTAAGAATTCGAATCCACGCTTCCGGAATTTCCCAAGTCAAGACAAAGCGGTGACACCGAAAAATTACGAAGCTTATTGGTTATTAGAGTCCGACAAATGCTTCAGGTCATTTTCCAAATACTTAGTAGGTGTGGCTATCGTCAAGAAGCTCTGATCGTAGCGACTTGGCGAATTAGGTCCCGATACTGACGGCTGAGGTTTGCCACCTTCAACAATACCAATCACTTGCCCAGCATCATCGAACACCGGTCCGCATTTGACTCAATCTTCGCTGCCCCCTCCGCTAGTGATACTGCCGAACAATCTGTCGCCGAGTTTTTCACACCCGTTATGCGCAGCACAGCCAAGTCATTTTGCAAATCTGTCAGAACGACATGAGCCGGATACTTATTTCCGTCTACCAGCGTGATACTCGGCCCATCTGCAAATGCGCTCTTAGTGGTGGCGACCAGGCAGCTGTAAGGATCGTCGGATTTGACAAAAAATCCGGAGCCTGTCGTTGAGTTTGGGAACATGCCTAGCGCCCAATAAGTGCTGTTCACAGTAACTTCCGAAGGAGAGCCGTTCTTGTAATGGTCGTATAAGCTGATCACTTCTATGTTCGGCAGGACTCTTGGTAGTTCCGACTTATCTTTGGCTCCCACCGGACTATCGTATCCACTCATGGTGTTTCTCCAGCTGACTTTCTAAGTCCTATCTAAAAAGCGGTAGTAACGGCCCGCTTCATAGAGCCTTTGGGTGAAAAAGGCGACAGTGTTATCACCAAGGTGGTATCGCTGAGTCAGCTCGAACTAGAGTAAGTCTTTACGATCATTTAGAAAAGCCTTGGCGACATTTTTTGTGGCGATCGTGCCGGCATTCCAGTCGTTGTTACTGAACGCATCATCTAAACTTTTGGTGAACGCTTGCGAAAATGCCTCCACATTAGGGTTGACAGCCGGAGCGTCGCCTGCCATACATATCTTGTCTGGCATGGGTATTCTCCTGCGGCACTTCCATCGAAAAATTATAATAATGGATGAAATGTCACATTTACATAACATCTACCGCAGCCATGCCACAACCAGTGCTTAGGCTGTTATCGTCAAGACTTGGCAAGGCGAAACAAGAATTGAAGCGCGTATGGCAATTGGGGCATGCACAAATCTAATAAGAAGCCTGTAACATTGCTGATCTGCATGACGGCGCCTTTCTTGCAACTAGCATTTGTTTGGATGCCGCCGGCATGCGCGGACGAAAGCTATCAGGGCCACGCAAAACCGAATGCACCTTTGCTCGGAGGAGTTAGTCACTTTGAGAAAATCGAACCGCTGCAGCCTGAATTTCGCCCCGGTGCAGTTTATGATGACAGCCGCGCATCGCCCAGCGCCGCACCCGATCTCTGGTACCAGATTCCGCTCTGGTCCGCTGGTTCATGGCACGCTGAAGTCAGCCGCTCGGTAGAGCAAACTGATCAGGACGAGATCGAGCACCGCCCGCGGTTCGGCGCCTTCGGCAACTATATGAATAAACAAGCAACAGTGCGGGAAGAAACGCATCTTGCGCGCCATGACGAACGCTGGGGCTTTCAGAGAGATCGCAACGGCGGTATCTGGCAGTTTGCCAAAATGAATTACAGCACTCGCACAGATGGTGGCAATTCATACATCATTTCTTTCGTTCGTTCGAAATCAGTTTTGAAAGACACAGCCAGTGAAATACAAATTAGATATGTCGGTACGCAAATGAATATAGATGCGCGAACCGACCGCATCATCGCCTCATCACAGGTTGAATCGGTGCAAACTTATACACCAGTCGATGAAAACACCCGCCAAAACGTGGCTCTAACCAGATCGTACGATGCAGACGGCAAGTTAACCGGCTTACAAAAAATCACGACCATGCAGAAACGAATCAGGCCATTCGAGATTCGCAATCGATTAGACGGTCGCGATATGTACGAGTCATTCGTGTCGTATCTCAAGAGAAATGACCTGAGCGATCTGGTGCCGGCAGGGAGAGGGCAAGATTAATATTTCTCAGGCTCCGGGCGCTGGACTCCCGCATTCGGGATATCTGCATCATCACCGTTAACTTTTTTGGGTCGCACCCACCACCGGCGAAAGGCAACGATAGCCCAAATCGCTTCGACCATTCCAAACGGCCACGCACCTTGTAGAAAGCCATAAATAGAAGACATGACACACGTCACAGCAAAAGCCAAAACAAACCAGTGAGAACGAGCTTCGAGAGCATAGAACAAAAGCATCAACGAAACCGATAAAAAACCGTAAGCAGTTAAACTGTCCATTACCCGGCGCTCCTGCAGGACACAAGATGATAATGGGGGTGCGAAAATGGCTCATTAACTTCTTTGCTCATTGCAAGAAGTCTACACGGTAAATCCCGATCAAGGTGGCAAATTTCCATCAATTCCGGGACCCGTGAGCTTATTCCAAACGGAATTCCAGAATTTTAGGATCTCGCCTGTTAATCACTGAGAGCCTGGCCACAACCGGGAGGTTGTGGCAAAAGTTTTGCAAGTGCTTATCATTCACACCATCAATCAGACGCTGATTTCATGCTTCATCACGCGATCCCAAACGCGGTGTTTGCTCATCGCTTTGATAAACGCATTGCCCACATCTGTGCCCTTAGTGGAAGTGACGACGCCGTTCGCTTCGGACATAACATCTTTGGGGAAATCAGCGGGCAGTCCACCCTTTAGCAAGCTCGCTTTGACGAAATCGACGCCTTCGGTTGTTGCGGCAATCGCCTTGCAATGCATGTACGATTCACTGACAAATAGCGCTGCCGGTGCTTCTTTTGCAAGCGCAGCGATACTCTCTTCGCCACCGGGAATGAAGAGTGCGTCAAATAAAACAGAGCCCGTGGTGCGCAAGCGGAAGTCAACTTTGATTTGCTCACCATCTGCTGCCGTGATCATTCCTGCTTTTGGCGAAACAATTTTTGCATGGGCACCGGCATCGTTCAGAGATTTGATCATCGCCTTCACAGCAACTGCATCGAACCCGTCCGCGGCAAGGATTGCAACTTTGCGACTGACAACTCCTGGCTTGAGATTTTTGATCAAGCTCAGAGCCGGTGAT
>CAJCHQ010000758.1 GCA_903970295.1 Bryobacterales bacterium | reverse complement strand
ATTCCACCCTCTATCGGTTTGCCATCACATTCGGTAGCAAGCAAGAAGCGATCGCCTTCCTTGTTAGTGGCTACTTCGGTAGCGGCAAAGAGAGCAGGAAAGCCATCTTCCGCTGTGAATCTCATAATCAATTGACGTCTAGCCAGTTTCTTCCATTCCGTCATCGTATCGATTTCGGGTACTGCTTCTGCCAGGAGCGCCCGCGCGGGAACACCTGAGTAGCTTGATTTTTTGCCTTCTTCTTCGACCGTGATTGTGATCGTGTTGTACTTTTTCAAAGTCTCAGCCGAAATCACTAAACCGCTCGGCAGAGGTTTTGAGTGCTCGGATTTTGATTGGGCAGTCTCTGTTGTCGTATCTATTTGAGCAGCGCTTGTCCCAGGCTTCGAGCCGGGAATTGAATCTGCCCACATCGGCTCTGCCATTTCTGAGCTGCAGCCAAGAAAGGTGAAAAAGATCGAGATTGAGATAAATAGTTGGCGCTGCATATTGGCGTTATCTTTGCCCGCCGATAGGTGTTTGGCAATCTCCAGTGTTTTTTAGCGAGCGGCTTTTAAAGCATCACTTTTAGAGGCAATCACTTCCATCAGCTCCTTCCAGGACTTGTTGAATGAGTCTGCGCCTTCTGATTGCAACTGATCGCCCAGGGCATCCACATCAACGCCTGCGTCTTTGAATGCTTTCAATTGTTCTTGCCAGTTTTGCAATTCTACCGACACTGGGTCATTTAACTTACCGTGTTCACCGAACGCTTTCAACGTACCTTCGGGCATGGTATTGACTGTATAAGGCGATGCCAGCGCATTGACGTACAATATGTCTGACACATCCGGGCTCTTCGTTCCCGTACTTGCCCAGAGCAAGCGCTGCGCACGCGCTCCGGAGTTGAGCAATTTTTGTAACGACGGCGAAGCGAGTTGGTCTAAATAAGCCTGATAAGTCTTGCCGGCCACTGCGATACCAAGTTTATCTCTCAGAGTGCTCGAGACTTTATCTTTGACTGCGACATCCCATCTGCTGATGAAAACGGATGCAACCGATGAAATATCAGGTTTCAGTCCGGCTGCTATTCTTCGTTCGATACCACGCTCATAAGCCTTTGCTGCCGCTGTGTATTGAGCAGCCGAAAAGAGAAGAGTGACGTTGACATGAACGCCCGCGAAGATCGCCTCTTCGATTGCCACGATACCCTCTTTAGTGCCTGGAATTTTGATGTATAAATTCGGGCGTGCTGCCTTCTGATGTAAGCGCTTGGCCGCCTCGATTGTTGTTTTGGTGTCGTAAGCAAGCAGCGGCGA
Source organism: Bryobacterales bacterium (assembly GCA_903970295.1). The sequence continues at coordinate 2,757 of CAJCHQ010000758.1, read as the reverse complement.
AACTTCGAGCGACACCCAACCATCGACGCCGCATGTGGCTTCGTATATGGGTTTAAATAGATCGGCAGCGGCCTGCAAATCTTCTATGGCCAGGTCGAAAAATAGATCCTCGGCAGACTTACCACTGTGCGAAAGTTTCTTTATGTCTTCGTTGTAATCATCGCTCTTGCTAATTGCGTGATCGAAAATCGTCGGATTAGAAGTTAGTCCTGTTACCGCTAGCTCTTGGATGTACCGGCTTAAGGTGCCGCTTTTGAGCAATTGGCGAGTAATGTTATCGAGCCAAATACTTTGTCCGATGTCGTGCAGTTGTTGCGTCGCTTTCATTTCTTCTCCTGGTCAATCTGTCTGGATTTTAATTCTATAGTTGAAAATTTATCGATGTTCCCCGTCTGAACATTCAGGCGAACTCCGTCTTGTTCTTGCGCTATCAACGAAGGAAATCTGTAACATAGCTCGCCTTGCTCAGTTACGTCGACCTGGCACACGCCCAGCAATGACAATCGCTCGAATGCCCTTTTCGTATCGGCGATCTTAAATTGACACTCCAGCGCTGTCTGGCCGACAGTTAGAGAACCGGCATTGGCGCGGGCGCGGGTCAATATTAATTGCTCTTCTCGTAATTCTCTCAGGGCATTTTTTTCAGTCAATCGGCTCTTTACCATCATCCAACCAATCCACCCCAGCCCGGCAAGAAAGACTATCAGACCGAGCGCTGATGCCACCCCATATAGTGTGGTTCCCGTGATGATTTCGGAGATGTAGGTGACGATCAGGGCACTGCAAAACAGCATAAGAAAGACGCCTGTGACTAATTTCACATTTTGAAGAAATGCGCCGCTCGCAAGCGGTTTATGTCGCGCTACTGGGGTTCGTTGTTCGATTTGAGGAGTGTTTTCAATCATCAGAAGCTGGATTTGCCTGTCGACTTTGGCTTATTATGACCGCTGTCGAGGCGAGAGTCTACTTTCGTGAGGCTTTTCTTGCAGGATATTACTCAGCTTTGGCATGGGTAATTTTCGAAATAGTAGTGACCAAGTTCTTGGTCGATCGAATTGGTGTCGAGCATGTATTTCGCTCGCAAATGAAGGCTGCTGCCTGCCCGAGTTGAGGATAAGCAATTTCCGAATTGGGCAGTGCGCCTTCCGATTGATCGTACCAGTCCAGTCTTTTATAGGCTGAGGGAAAAGTCTGACTGGTGGCGAAAAGCGCGGCAGCAGCAATGTCACTCTTATTGCCGACAGTAGTGATATGTACCGGCTCGGTTGCCGCCTCGTCGTTGGCTAGCAATATGCCTCCAACTAGATTTTCTCTGCTCAGACAAACCCTGGGTATAGCCAGATAGCGCAGCGCGGCTTGCGACAGGTTTCGATCTTTTTGCTGACCGGAATAGTGATAGAGCAAATTAGCGAAGCGCGCACAGTCGACGTTTTCATCCAGATTATATGTGGTATCACTAGCGGTGAGAGACACTGCCGTCGAAACTCCGGCAGGCGATGCCTGCGTGCCACTTTGTGCGGGCGGTAAAAAATGGTCGCGAATGAAGTCGGCCGCGTTTTCAGCGCGCTCGAACCACTGACGATTCCCGGTCGCCGCATAGAGCGCAAGAAAGGCTCTGCCCATGGCCAGTGTATCGCCCAGATAAGGACCCTGGGCTGTCTCGGCGTCGTGTTTGAAACCGCCACCGGGCAAGGCGCGATGTTCATCGATCCATTTTGCTGAAGCCTCAGCTTGCCGGCAATAATCGCTCTTGGCGCTAGCCTGGTAGAGGCTGACCAGAGCCAAAATCACCCAGCCATTTTCGCGACTGTAAATATGACGGTCAATATTGGGAATGCCTTGTTTACGCCTGTGCGCATCGTCGAGGGCGAAATATTTGGCACTGTGCTTGCCCTGGACGATATCCGCATCCTGACTACTGTAGAACGCTCCCTCATCACTGCGCAAAAACTTGTTCAAATATTCGGCGATGGCTTCGGCAGTTCGCAGATATTGAGGATCATTCCATAATGAATAGGCTAGAGAATAAATTCGCATATTGCCTGCCTGCACTTCCATGATTTTTTCGAAGTGCGGATGCTGCCAATCGTTATTGGTCGAATACTGATACATGCCGCCCCAGACCGGATCAAGCAGTTGCCCAGCCAATCTTAAGACTTCCCGGGCTCGTTTCTCTTCGACTTGATCGCCCAGGCGAGCTTTGCCGATCGCATATTCCAGCGTATCGCGATAGAGAAATTTATGCCCGAAACCCCAGCCACCAGATTTGGTGTCATAACCATTTTTATGTCTTTTCTCCAGCTCTGCGCGTTCTGACTGGGTTAAAAACCCATCGCCGTTCATCTTGTTAAGATCGGCTGACGTCAGGTTGAGTTTCGCGTTTCTCTCTTCATCTATGGGTTCTTCGGGATGTTTCAGAATGGGCAGAAATTCTTTGGCTGGAATATAGCCGCGCAGTTTTTGTAATTCCTGTCCATCCGCGGAAAACAGCACAGTTGCAGGCCACCCATAATCTTCATAGCGATTTGCTAAGTCGGGTCGAGAGTCCTGGTCGACTTTGACAGCCAAGTAGCTACTATTGATCAACTTGATCACTGCCGCGTCGCCGTAAGTTTTTTCCTCCATGACGTGGCACCAGTGGCACCACACAGCCTGCAGATCGAGAATGACGTACTTGTTCTGTTTCCTGGCTTCGGCAAAAACTGTACTTGACCAGGAGCGCCAGCCTATTTGTTGATTTGTTTTTTGATTTTGGGC
>CAJCHQ010000757.1 GCA_903970295.1 Bryobacterales bacterium | reverse complement strand
CGGATCAAGCTGCGGATCGGGGTCGCCGCCGGTTGAAACGCCCGGTTTCGGCGGTTGTCACCGATATGGAGCAACCCCTGGGCCACGCCGTTGGTCACACACTCGAAGTGATCGAAGCAATCGAAACCCTCAAAGGAGGCGGCCCGGCCGATCTGCGCGAATTGTGCTTAACGCTTGGCGCAATCGCTCTGGTCACTGCTGGAAAATCGGTCAAGACATCGGAAGCGCGAAAAACTCTCGAAGGCTTGATCGACAATGGCCACGCTCTGGAGAATTTTCGCCGCCTCATAATAGCCCAGGGCGGCGATCCACAGATCATTGAAAAGCCTGAATTGATGCCGACCGCCAAACATCAATTTGAATTTTTAGTGCCAGGCACCGGGGACAAATACATCAGCCATTTGGATGGAAGAAAGGTGGCGGAGGCCTGCAAATTAATGGGGGCCGGCAGAACGAAAAAGGGCGACCCGATTGATCTGTCGGTTGGCGTCGTTTTACGAGGCAAGGTCGGCAGCAAATTGATGGGCGGAGAGCCGGCTGTAATTGTGCACGCCAACTCTGTTAGTGACTTCAGAAAAGCCCAGGCCAAACTGGAAGAAGCCTTTAGCTTCAGCGAGGGCAAAGTAGAAATACCTTCAGTCGTCCGCGCTGCGGTCGGTTAGCGCCTTTACTTAAAGCCGTCGCAGCGATTTAATTTGGGGTATGTAATTTGGGTATGGGATTTTCCCCACTGACTGTATATAAATAGAAGCTATGATTAGCTCCGCGCGGATTCTTCAAAGCGAATCTTGAATGCCACCTCAATCCACTGACAAACCAGCCGACCTTTCGTCACTAGCCTCGCTGGGAATGCAGGACCATGTCGCGCAACAACAGTGGGCGCCCAACCAGCCAGCGGCCAAAGGGAAAGAGACGGCTCCTGCTGAAAGTCACACATTACTGAAAACTGCTGGTGTCACTGCTGTTAGTGCCGCCCTGATCTTTGGCGGTCTGCGATTCCGTCCGCTGACAAGACTTCTGGGAGAAGCGGCTGAAGAAAAAGGGGCACTGACAAAAGCGACCGAATTGTTCGGCAACCACCCGCTCCAGAGTGCTGAAACTCTAATTTCCGGCATCACCGCCAAAATCAATCAAGGCTGTCTGACACCGGAAAAGTTTTCGCAACTGCTCACGGCTGTGAAACCTGAAGATAGAGATATCGCCTCATCTTTCATGCGACTGTCTCTGGGTAACGCCTCTGACTACACGCTCATGCACAATCTTGCCGACATGGGCACGCAACTGAAAGCGAGTGGCGTCAAATTGACTGATCTGGATCAGCTCAACTCCGCGTACCCGGGCTCTCCCGGTCAAATCACCGGTTATCTGTTTCGCAAAGCTAATGGGCTGAAACTGGGCATCCACAATCTGGGAGCCTTTGAAGCACCGAGTTACGGCTCTCCGAACAATCCAATCGTGCTCTTCGATCACATCAAGGATCTCGACGCCAAACAAACCGAGCAACTGCAAACGGCCATCAAAGGCGGACGCCGGGTTTTCGTCATGGACGTGAATAATTTCCACGGCGGCATAAATTTCGTCGATATGGCCAAAGGAGAGGCGGAGCAGAAGCTTGTCGCTCTGGTCGAAGAAGCGAAGCGAGTCAGGCAAGCCGCGGCAGAAGCACCAGGGGCGGTGTCACAAACTATGACGCCGGATCAATTAGCGCACCACGTGCTCAATGCCAAGACCGACGCGGATGCAGCCGCGATTGGTGCGACAGTGATTCGCCCGGCAGCCAACACTGAACAGCAGTTGTTCGGTCAGCTGGCCAACCGCGATAAAGTGGAAGCCTTCTTTGCTCGCTACCAGAATCCGACTCATAAAAGAGTGGCTCTGGAAACAGTTGCTAATGCCGGCTATGACAGCTTCACTGGCATCGCAGAGCAAACCAGGAAATTGCATGGAGTGATTACATCCGACGCCGTCGGCTCTGGATTGGATCCCGTGAAAGACGTCCGTTATCTGGTCGGTATCGATAATTTCCCCAACTTGGGCGCCTCCAGCGGTGGTTTTGTCAGTTCAATCTACAGACAGGTGAACGAGCTGCCCCGAGACCGTTTTGTCGATCTGACCAGAATGTATTTTCACCCAACTCCAGAAGTTGCGGCAAAACGCACCTACGTCCTCGATGACATGTCTCATTCGGGAGAGCAAATTGTGGAAGTCTTCCGGGACCTGCACAAAGAAGGGAGAGTCGGGTCGCTTTCGTTTGCCACATTGCATGCGCTCGACACTTCGAGCGCGTTCAAGTATGCACCGACACCAGCGCGAGAAGCGGCCGGACGGCTGATTAGATTCATGACCCTCTCGAAGGAAGCACCGGTCGAAGGAGCAACCAAGAGAACGGTCAAAGCCCTCGCAGCCAACAAGAGTTGGTTCAGCCGCCCGAGTCCGGAGCTAGTCCAGGCTCGCGCCTACTATCAAGCCTTCCAGGAGATGACCGCCAAAGCTCCGCAAAAAAATATGCGCTTGGCTAACCAGCTCACTCCGTATGTGCTTTCGGACCGGACCAATCCGGTTACAGAAGCTCTAGCTAAAGAGGTGCTTAAATTGCACCAATGGGGATTGTCCCAACCTGAATAAGCATTTTCCATAGAACGTGCGCGATAAGCTGCGCACAGTTATACTTTTTCGTTCGAGTTGGGAAACACCGGAGAAAAAAAATGTGGCGCCTTCTCACCTATAAGACTTGCCCGCCGGCCATGAACATGGCTATCGATGAAGCCATTCTGGAAGCGCATTTGAGCGGTGCGGTGCCGCCGACTTTGCGTTTTTATGGTTGGTTACCGGAAGCAGTTTCAATAGGTTATGCGCAAAAGATCGACAACGAAACCCACGAGCGAATCGCCAACAATCAGTTCGAATTAGTCCGTCGTCCAACTGGTGGGCGAGCGGTTCTTCACGCTGGAGATTTGACTTACTCATTTGTCGGTACAAGCAAATCAAACAATTCAACTCAGAAAAACTCTGCGGGATCTGTCGGATTCCTCGAACCTAGCGTAGCGAATGCCTACAAGCAGATTTCTCAAGGATTGATCAAAGGACTGAGCTTGCTTGGTGTAGAAGCCGTCCTCGGTGGAGCAAACGCGAATTATCGCGATCAAAACGACTGCTTCATGGCCGTGACCGGTGCCGATTTGCAAGTTGGCGGCAAAAAACTCGTCGGCAGTGCACAATTGAGAAGGCACGACGCAGTGTTGCAACACGGCTCGATCTTGCTCCAACAAGAGCAAGACCTGATGCCCAAACTCTTCTCACCCAGTGCGATTTCTCGAGCAGAAGTGAGCGATTATCAACGGCACGCCAATCTGTATGACCTGATTGGTGTCAGGCCAATTCCAGAAATTGAAGCGGCTCTGGTTCAAGGATTCGAAGAGGTGTTCGAGCAAAAGTTTGTAATCGGCGACTTATGCCAATCTGAACACGATTATGTGAATCAGTCAATCAAACGTTTCAGAGTCGATTCCAGCGCCACGCCGACCACGTGACCGATTAATTGCCGGTGCCGGTTACAGTCGGAAGTGCTACTGAACCGATTCTAACTGGCAGCTGACTGCGCTCGGTCGACTGTTCTGCTAGTTGTTTGACATTGGTCATAATGATCGGCATGGATGTCTTAACTTCCTTGTTGACAATGCATTGCGGAATCATGCCGCCGTCGATAAACTTACCGAAACTGACATTACAGGCGGTGCCCTGATCGCAAGATTCGATGTGCCAGTAGCCCTCATTGGTTTTGAAGGCGCCACTGGCGCGCGACCAGCTGATGTTAGGATAGTTCTCGCGGACGTCGAGAACATAGTCGAGGGTGATCAAGCCACCCATGGCGTGCACGCTGAAGGCGACAAATTTGCTCTCACCCTGTTCTTTGACCA
>CAJCHQ010000756.1 GCA_903970295.1 Bryobacterales bacterium | reverse complement strand
TGGGAAGACAGCGTGCGCTTGCTCGACGACCTTGCCGGAGCGGTTCGGACGCGCCGCATCGAAAACGAGAGAAACAGCCTGATCACTTAGCTGACCAAAAGCTTTCACAACGACTTACGAGACTACTTATTTTCTTGCGGTTTGTGCTGGCTGTTTTTAGTCATCGACTCCATGTACGTTTTGACTTGCTCAAAGAATCCAACACCGGATTTGCCATTGGCAGTTTTCTGGCGAATCTCTTCAATCTGCTTGTGGAATGAGTCGAAGTCTGCCTTCTTGCCATAGCCGAGCGCTTCAGCAAACTTGATGTCGTTATCGGCAGCGCTTAGCAGATCTGTAAGCTGCTTGTTTTGATCCGCTGTGCGCTCTTTTGCCTTGGCCAGTTCATCTGCTTTCTGCAAAGATAATTGCGCGTGCACAACAGGAAGCGGAATCACGACATCTGTAACCACCATCGTATTGAGGGCTGTTTGCAAAACATCCTTGGCCTCACTGACCTTGTTCTCATCGATTAGTTTTGCTGCACTCTTCAGTGCTGGCGGATAGCTAGCCACTGGTAAATTGGTGGTGCTGATGATGGTTTCACTGCCGAGATTTGTCAGAATCGCTCTTGCTTGTTGTACTTGCCCGTCAATCAGTAGTTTTTGCGCCTCTTGCCGAGCATTTTTAATCGCCTCGAGTGATGCGTAGATGTCGCTCGTTAGAACTCGGACATCGATTGGGATCAACGCTGCTTTCGGATCGCGGGCAAGAACTATATCAAGCTTTCCTGATGCTTTTGCCAGGCTCGCGAGTGCTTCCTTGTTCTTGCCTTCATCAAGTGCTTTAAGAGCATCTTGGGTTTCGCGCAGACTAGATACAGCTTCAGCCACTATTTCTTTGCGTTTATCGGTAGTCTTTTTAGCGGTCTGTTTGGTTGTAGCGGCTGTCTCGGTCGTGCTTGCTTTCAAGTCGAACTTCGGTTTGGCCGAATTGTGCGCGACAGGATTGGCCTCAACTCCAGGCTCGACTAAAAGCGGAACAGACATAGAAATTAGGAGACTTGCTATAACACTGTTGCTAAGCGCGCTCTGACTCTTTCTTTCAATCATGTCTCATTCCTCCTTTTCTTGCTAAAGACGAAGTTCACATGCTCTTTCGTTTACTTTCTATTTGAACCAATAAGCAAGTCATACGAACAACCGCCGAAAATTTATGAACAGTTAAAGTTGTCGCAAAGGTTCTAGGCAGGCAAAAAACGGCAGGCGGCAGACCTCTGAAATTTCTCTCCCGTGAGGTGTTCAAGAATGAAGCTGCTCACGAAATTCCAGTCAGGTTTACGCCTGCAGCGGCACCAGTTCAACTGGCGAGATATTCGTTTAACTGCTTATTTTGGGCATGTCTTCTGAGTTTGAGCAGTGCTCTGGCTTCAATGCGTCTAACTCGTTCAAGAGACAAGCCCATCAATTTGGCCGTCTCGTCTAGTGGCAGAGCCTTCACTTTATCACCCAGCCCGTAACGCTGACGGATAACGTCGCGCTCACGGCAGTTAAGGCAGCCAATCAATTCTTCCAGATATTCCTTCAAGAGAGCCCGTGACGCCTCCTCGTCGATTGAAGTGTCAACTTTCAGCATTCCTAGCAGGGTATCGTCCTCCCCTTCCCAAGCCGGAGCATCAAGCGAGACAGGGTCTTGACTGAAGCTATTAATCTGCCGCAACCTGTAGGTTGGCACACAAGATCGTCTGGCTAATTCGTCGATACTTGGCTCTCGACCTAGCTCCTGCCTGAGTTCCTCGGCAGCCTTTTTGACCCGCCAGAGATCCTTTTCCACCTGCATGGGGATTTTGATCAGTTTGGCTTTGTCGCCAATCGCTTTCACAATGTTTTGACGAATCCACCAAATGGCATATGTCGAAAGCCGGAATCCCCGCTCAGGATCAAAACGTTCTATCGCTTTCAACAGTCCCAGGTTGCCTTCTTGAATTAAATCCTCAAAACTGAGACCACGATCTCTGTACTGTTTTGCAGTCTTAATGACTAGGCGAAGGTTGCCGTGAGCCAGCTGCATTGCCGCCTTACTGTCACCCTCTCTGGCAGCACGGGCAAGAGTAAACTCTTCATCCTTGGACAAGAGCCTGTGCCGCCTGACTGCGCGTAAGTAAGCTTCAACTGTATTAATATCGGCCTTTTGCTGGTAATCAGTTTCCGGAATTTCTAGCTCGTCTTCGCCGCAAAGCACGAACTCTTCCTGTCTTCTTGTATTACGTTTAGTCAGCGATTTCGTCATAGCGAGCCTCCCTTTTTGTCAAACGAAACCAACATGGTCAAACGTCTATGTTCTTGCGTGCCACCTCTTCATAAGTGCGGATAAGCGACCTGAGTACTCATCCACAAAATTTTTTACAACAAAATTTGGGCTGCTGGCCGTCGTTTTATTGATTCCTTAACTATCTTCGTTAGCGCGCCACGATTATCTTCAGCCGCGGCCCATCAGTGCCCGCCACAGCTACTTGATAGGCGACAGGTGTCTGCCCTTCGCCGACCGCGAACGAGCCTGAGTATACTGGCGGTAAATTCAAGGCTGAGCCTGATAAGAGAGGGGATCCTGGATATTGTTTTCGATCCGATACCGCTTGCCTGTCCGCATTGTCAGATGCGCTGATCGCTTTGTCAGTGTTTTTCTCTATGGCAGCGTTTTTGTCTTTCTCAGATGACGCGGGCGCCAGGCAAATCCCTGTCGCGGCTCCAGCGATCACGAGCAAGGGCAGGAAACCCCAGTTTCTCAAGATCTCTAACCCGAGTCTTGGTTTATTAAAACGCACACTCTTATTCCGTTCTTTTCCTGCAAAGTCCAATTTTCATCACCCCGCTTTACTCTTCTCCATGCGCCGCTTTCGCTTCTCACAATACATTTCCGAATCGGCGCGTTGAATAACTTCCTCTAGATCCGCTGTCGCATTCGGATCGATTACTTCAAAACCAAAACTTGCTTGCACTGTGTAGTTCCTGAGCCCTCTGTGATTGAAGCGGTCTATTCCTTTTCTCAGCCGGTCGATCACCGCTTGTGCGTTTTGTCCGGCCTCGATTGTGGTGAGAATGACAAACTCGTCTCCGCCGAGGCGAGCAATGACATCTTCTGCGCGAAAGGAGCGGCTAAGCAAATCTGCCAGGTCTTTTATTGCCCGGTCCCCAGCCTTATGCCCGAGACGGTCATTGATTTCCTTCAGTCCGTCCATGTCAGCGAAGATGGCTATGATCCTGCGTCTCTGCCGCCGCGCCGAGTCTATCTGATGTTGGGCAATGGCGAGAAATCCTCGCCGGTTGTACAGTCCAGTTAGCTCATCTGTGAAACATTGCTGGGCAAGCCGCTCCAATTGCTTATGTGTATCGGTGGTATCACGCACCATCGACATGATTAGAGCCTGTCTTTCATGTTTTATGATTCTGCTCGTTATATCGAGGCTTTTTTCTTCACCGTCAAGGAACACGTTTACGGTGCCGCTTTCAGGTAGGACAATCTCTTGTCGGGCGTCGAGGCAGTCATCCCCTATGCCGAAAAGTTTTTTGGCGACCTGGTTGGCGAAGACAATCCGCCGATCTAGCCTCGTGACCACAATGCCCTCAGGGAGCTCTTCCAGAAGCTTCCAGGCGAGATCCTCAGCTGCCGTTGTTCGATAGCAGCCCGGCGATTCATTTCTTTTGGCGTCAACTGCAAACGAGACAAACCAGTTTGCAATGTTTGAGGAGGCTGCTTCGCTGTTCGGCAGCTCGAAGTATTGCTCTTGCTTGGACAAACTCTTGTGCATAATCGCTCTCTGCTGAAAAAGCCATCATGTATTGAAGGTGCCTGTCTGAGCCACTGATGCCCACAAGGCTAAATTTGTTGTTCGTAATCAGCAAATCTGCTGGAAAAAATATTATTGAGATGGCCAAAAGGACTGCTATTTTTTAAGCATTCCATAATCTTCCAGTCTCTCTAGAAGACGCGTAAATACGAAGGTAGGCGTCAGCGCCTGACCCAAGTTTATTTAGCCATCACCTGACGCGTGATTTCTTCGAGAGTCGTCATCACTTCCTTGCCCTCGCTGGCGACTGAAGCGAAGTGTTTGACGTTAGCGAAATTCAGATCTTTTTCCATTTTCTCGACCGACATGGCGTCGGCCAAATCGCGCTTGTTGTACTGGAGAATCCAGGGAATATCATCGAGTTCGAGCTGATTGTCTTTGAGATTTTCAATCATGTTTTGAATTGATTCCCAGTTCTCGTTGACGCGAATCTCGCTGGAATCTGCCACGAATATAATGCCATCCACAGCTTTGAGAATCATCTTTCGGCACTGATTGTATTCGAGCTGGCCGGGAACTGTGTAGAGCGCAATTTTAGTTCTGAATTCGCGAACGGTGCCCAAATCGATGGGCAGAAAGTCGAAGAATAGCGTCCGCTCGGTCTCTGTGGCAACACTGACCATCTCGCCGCGCGTTTCGGGAGAGAGTGATTTGTATACGTATTTTAGATTGGTCGTCTTGCCACCAAGGCCGGTGCCATAGTAGACGATTTTATACGTAATTTCTCGGGTTGCGAAATTTACATTAGGCATTTGAAACAGATCCCTGCGACCAAATTCTGGGTCTTGTGTTGATTGCCCCCGAACCCTTGGCAATTCGGCATTCTCCAGCACGTCAGTAGCATAACAGAGAATATCGATCGAGCGTGTCGGCTTCTGCCAGGATCAATACGAAACGGTCAAGGCCCGTTTAGAAGAAATTGTCAGTATAAGCCTTAAGGCTAGGTGCCGGTGTAGGCCGGTTGCCGCTTTTCCGCAAAGGCTTTGACGCCTTCAGCGAAGTCTTTAGTGCGCCCGGCGATTTCCTGTGTGCATGCTTCATATTCGAGCAATTCTTCCAAATCTGGAAATACGGCTTTGTTGACGGCACGTTTGGTCAAACCAAAGGCTTTGGTCGGTCCCTGAGCCAGTTTTTCGGCCAGGATAATCGTCTCCTTGAGCAAATCGGCTGCCGGCACCACCTTATTAACGATACCCAGGCGAAGGGCTTCGGCAGCGTCCAGTTTATCGGCTGTGATCATCAGCTCCAAGGCTTTGGTCACCCCCACCAGGCGGGGCAAGAAAAAGGTCGAACCGGAATCCGGCACCAAGCCAATTTTAGAGAAAGACTGAATGAATGTGGCCGCCTCGCTGGCGATGCGCATATCGCAGGCAAAGGCCAGGCTGGCGCCGGCACCGGCAGCAACGCCATTGACGGCGGCAATGATTGGCTTTTCCATGCGCCGGATTTTTGTGATAATCGGATTGTAACGGCGGCGAATCGAGTCTCCTA
>CAJCHQ010000755.1 GCA_903970295.1 Bryobacterales bacterium | reverse complement strand
TGCTCTTCCGATCTATCCGACCGCTTGGTCCCAGTTTTCGCAGTATTTATTAACAGAAGACCATCTGATGAAGAAGCCCAAGCGAAAAGGGTTTTGCATAGCAATCAAGCACTAACAACAGTAAAAACAGGCACCTGATGGCACTCCAGACTGTATTTTCAAATGACTAAAGGTATAATCGGGTCACAAACAGGGGACTCGAAGCCATGAAAGGCACTGCATTAGTTATTCTCTCGGGCGGTCAGGACAGCACAACCTGCTTGTTCTGGGCAAAAGAAAAGTTTGCCAAGGTGCATGCGCTGACATTTGATTACGGACAAAGGCACAGGCAGGAGCTTGAGAGCGCTACCACTATTGCCAAGATGGCAGGTGTTCCTCACGAAATCATCGAATTAGGTCCATTGTTTGCCGGTCTAAGCCCGCTCACCAATGCCGACGAAAAACTGGCCGAATATGACTCGGTCGAGAAGCTGCCTGGTGGGCTGGAAAAGACATTCGTCCCCGGTCGTAATATTCTGTTTCTGGCCGTTGCCGCCAATCGCGCTTACGTGCTGGGATGCGATTCACTGGTAATTGGAGTATCAGAGGAAGATTTTGGCGGTTACCCTGATTGCCGCGAAGACTTCATTGAAAAGATGAAAGCGGCACTGACAAGTGGCCTCGACAGCAAGATGCAAATTTATGTGCCGCTGATGAGAATGACCAAGCAGCAAACAGTTGTCCTGGCCCAAAACCTGCCAGGTTGTCTCGACGCGTTAGCCTATACCACTACTTGCTATGCAGGCTCCCTACCTCCATGCGGGAAATGTCACGCCTGCCTCTTGCGATCGCGGGGATTCGAACAAGCTAAAGTGCGCGATCCCTTGTTGCAACGTATTGATCCACAACCTTTGTCGGGGACAGAGGTAAATGCGCGGTAAAAATCCGACGCGTTCCCAGGATCTTGGCACTGGACTCGAGCTCTGGGTGCAAGAAGTTTTCTACACTCTGCAAGGAGAAGGTCCATTCAGCGGTCAACCTTCTGTTTTTGTTCGCCTCGCTGGCTGTAATTTAAAGTGCTATTGGTGCGACACCGACTTTGAGTCGTCCACCTGGAAACCATCACTGGAAGAACTTCTTGCTCGAGTGAATGAAATCAGACCTGAGCACTGCCGCTTGATCGTACTAACTGGCGGCGAGCCATTTCGGCAAAATATCAAACCCTTGATCGAGTCGTTTTTGGCTCAGAACCTTAGCATTCAGATCGAAACGAACGGCACACTCTGGGTTGATGTGCCGGAGCATCCGAATCTATACATCGTTTGCAGCCCGAAAACACCGGCTCTGAATGCGCAGATAGTGCCAAGAATAACCAGCTATAAATATGTGTTAGCGGTTGACTGCATAGACCCAGTGGATGGTTTGCCCACAGCCTCCACACAGATGGCAGGCGCAGCCCAGCGCATTGCCAGACCGCGACCGGGAGCGGACGTTTACGTCATGCCTCTCGACGAATTCTCTGAAGAGAAGAACAAGGAAAATAGACGGTGTTGCGTTGACACGGCCAAGTCGTTTGGCTATAAACTGACACTGCAAACTCACAAGATTCTTGGCATTGATTGATTGAAGTTGACATAGAAATTGGCCTGGAAATTGACACGAATTGACGCATCTCGGGAAAACAAAATGACAGAAACTGTGACCGAACTAAAACACTTAGGCAATAAGTCGGCTTTTATTTACGACGATCCGGATCAATCAATTTTGGAATGGGTGCCTAATGCTTTTGGCGACCCAAAGCGCAACACCAATAACGTGCGCGGCACAGTGCATATCGAGGCGCCGGAATTCACCAGCCTCTGCCCGATCACGGGTCAACCGGACTTCGGCATAATCGTGATTGACTACGAGCCCCATATGCGGTGTGTCGAATCAAAATCTTTGAAGTTGTATCTGGGTGCTTTTAGACAATTGGGTGAGTTCCAAGAAAATATAGTCAACCGCATTGCCAACGATCTTGTCACTCTATTGGCTCCGAAGTATCTCAAGGTGGAAGGAAAATTCACGCCACGAGGTGGGATTGCGCTTTATCCGGCAGCAGAATATCGGAGTGATAAGTGATTCTGGCAAGCCATCGCAAAAGCAATTGTAAAAAAGACAGCCTCGATCGAAAGGTCGCACAAAATAGCCTGTTGATAGCGGCAAGTATAATTGGAGCAGCAGCAATCCTTGCGCAGTTGTTGTCCTCGACTGCGCAGGCGCAAGAATCAAATTCGACAATCGCAACTGCTGCTAAAGGCATCGAGCCAAATTACCTGGCGGTAGCCGCCGCCAATGGTGCCGCGCGTTGGCCATCCGGACGTCTGCCTATCAAAGTATGGATTAAAGACGATCCTTCAGTGCCGGGTTTCCGCCCTGAGTTCAAAGCGGTTGTTGAGAGTGCACTTAAGGACTGGACCGCGGCGACAAAGGATCGCATTCGCTTTGTGACGGGCACTGCCGCTGACGCGAATATGACCTTTTCCTGGACAACTGATAGCAAAGAGATGATGTCGACGACAGAAGGTGGACACGCCGTGGTGATACCAGATGGCGACGGCATTTTCAAAGCAACAATCACCTTATTGACCAAACAATTAGACGGCAAACCGATCTCAGACGCCTACGCCAAACACATCGACTTGCACGAAATTGGGCACGCGCTTGGCATTCTGGGGCATAGTGAAAGTGCCGACGATATCATGTATGGTGTGATCAATCCTGGCGACACGCGCACGGCCCTTAGCCAATCGGATATCAATACGGTGAACACACTCTATTCTCCGGCAGGAGACGCGTTTGCCAATAAACCGATCGACCTGGAGAAAATGACTGCCGTCGGCGACCAGTCCAGCCCGATCATGCGCTCTGTGCGCCTGAATGCTGAAGCGGCAGTGCTCTTGCAGCAAAGCAAATACGCCGACGCCATGCACAAATTAGAGGAAGCGCACAGTTTAGATCCGACGAACAATTTGATCTCGGGTAATTTGGGCTCCGTTTACGCCAACGTCGCGGCTTTTGCAGTGATGATGAGAAAAACGGCCGACGCGGATTCTTATTTTCAAAAGGCGATTGCGCTTTTGGAGAAGAGCGGCAATAACAGCGTTTTAAAAACAGTTCTAACTAATTACGCAACGGTTTTGCGTTCCTCGGGCCGAATGGCCGAAGCCGAAAAGTTAGATGTTAAGGCGAGAAAGCTCCCCTAGACCGGCTGAAAGTTTAAATCTTAGCGGCTGACAAGCACTGTGCTTCGTGCGCAATAGCTGGCTGTCAGGGACTTTGAGCGGACTGACGAGGCGAAAAGCTCAAATCCTGGGGGTTGGCACAGGTTGACAAGAGGGGCCACACATGAGAGCGTGGACTTAGGTTGTGGGGCACTTGCCGTTCACAGTTTGAACGCTGACTGGTAGAACTTTGACTAGCTCATCGGACTATTTAGCCTATAAAGAAGCTGCTCGCGCCTTCGAGAGAGGCAGCGAGTTGTTGGAGGTCGGTCGGTATCAGGAGGCTCTGGCACAGTTCGACCGAGCGCTGCAGCTCAAGCCCGATTTCGCTGCCGTCTATTTCAATCGCGCCTTCACTCACATATTCCTGGATGATTTGACGCAGGCAATCGCTGATTATACAGATGCGCACATTCTCGACCCAACAAACGCCTGGACCCTCGTTTACAGGTCGTATGTTTTTTCCCGGCTGGAACTCGATGAACAAGTGGTTGATGATTGTACCGCCGCGATTGCGATCAATCCGTCTCTGTCGATCGCTTATATTGAGCGGGGCTACGCTCACTTCAAATTGAAACAGTATCAACCGGCAATAGATGACTTCACGCATTTTCTCTCCCTCAATACAGATGACTCGAGCGCCTATTTCTGTCGGGCAATCGCCTTTAGCGAATTGGAGCAATACGAGAAAGCGGTAACCGATTTTTCGCATGCGATCAGTTTGAACGCTAACGACCCCAGCGCGTTTCTGTGCAGAGGCATTGCTCATCACAATCTCGAACACTACGACCTGGCCATCGTCGACTACACGAAGGCGATTGCGCTCAATCCGGAATGCGAAGAAGCATACATGAATCGCGATATCGCTTATGGACAGCTGGAAAAGGCATTGATGCTGAAAGACCACGCTAATCGAGTGCATGATGAGCGCGCGCAGAAAACCAGGCGTAAGGTCGAAGATTTACTGGATAAGCTGGAAGTCGCCATCGAGCAAAACACTCTGCCAGAACCCGGTCCAATCGTTTCTGAAAGCGAAATGATGCGCCGACTTTGCCGCACGCCGTCGAAATAAGAGTCGTATCAGTGTCCGCCGGCGCCAGCTAATGGCGTGTCAGTGGCGGCAGTAACATCTTCTACTCGAAAAACCAACAACGCTGCTACGATGAGCGATGCGCCGCCAAGCATAACAACGTAGAGGGGGTCGTTATGGAAGACATATTTGACCAGCGGTTGAAATGAAAGGGCGGCAACGATCTCAGGAATAACGATAAAGAAATTGAATACACCCATGTAAACGCCCATTCGATCGGCTGGAATGGCGCCGGATAAAATTGCGTAAGGCA
>CAJCHQ010000754.1 GCA_903970295.1 Bryobacterales bacterium | reverse complement strand
CGGCAAGAGCCAAGGCTAGACAGTTCTTTCCTCTCATATCAACCTCACGAAACAACTATTTGAAACTTTTGCTCACGAAAAAAATAGCTTATCAGGTCGAAAGAACCTGATAACCATCAATTTCTGCTTGGCTTCTGATTGTTTTGAATCTTGTAATCAGCTCGTCATCTGCTGGGCCGAACTCGGTCCCCAGATCAATTCGAGGTGTTCCATCTGCTTGCGTAATTGATGTTTCTCTCGACGATCGCTGCAGCTGAATACTTGTGATTGCAACTGCCACCATTTGCGGTGCGCGATCTTCTTCAGCTTGGAAGCTTCGACTGCACAAGATTCATATAGTCTCTCAAGCATAAGCCTTGCCGCTTCTGCCTCTTCCTCAGTATCGTAATGCGTGACGCATGATTTGAACGAATTAAAATCTGCCGGAGTCGTGTGCTGACGCCCCTCAGCAAAGCCCCAACGAAGCCTGAGTAGAAGCGAGCTGTGGATATTTTCCAAATCTGCTCGAAAAGCGTCATCGCGGCGTTGTCCCATCTCTGGATAGAATTCGAGCACACCCTCGGCCGGCCAATCTGACTCTGGTTCAAGCGGGTTATTGCTGCCTCCGCCATAAACTACGAAATAGCCGGGAAACGAAGAGAGCAGAAAATCAAAGAAATCGTTGCGCTCGTGCAACCAGGCGTTCGCGGAAAGTCGACCATGCAAAGCCGAATCTTGCTCGCTCAATGCCAGGTCCAGCGTGCGAATGGCGTTGCACAGACGGCGCAAATCAGGCTCCTCAGCGCCCTCCTTCAGAGCCCGCCAGTAAACATTCACCTCTTCGATGGTTAATTTTTTTCGCCGTTCATGGGTCGCCATCGAGTAGTCCTCCACTATCCCTGAAGATCATACCCGCCCCGCTTGACTTCTAAGCCTCGTGGGCGGTGAGAAGGGCGATCGGTCGAATCCATCGCTTCATGTCGGCAATGTCGGCTGAGCGGTCTGTGGCAATCAAAAGTCTCTCGAATGAATGAATGATTTTTGGACAATCGGGATGCATCGGGGTTTTCGAACCGATCCAGTACGCCGTTTCTAAAATTCGTTCGGCTTGTGCGAAGTCCCTGCAATCGAGGTAAATTGCGGCTAGCCTGTTCAACCAGTGCATTGACATGGCGCTGTTGGTGTTGCTGTGTAAGTGTTGCAGGTAGCGATTGCAGTATTCATCAGCTTGTTTCATATCGCTCTTGCGCGCATACAAAAGCGCCAGCAATCCATCGCTGAAAGAAACGAATTGCTGCATCTGCCAGGCGGAATAAACAACCGAGTCGGTCTTGAACGACTGGGAGGCCACCGTCAGGTATTCTTCGGCTTGATCGAGCTCTTCAAGCTCAAGGCTGAGGGCAGCGGAATACAAATGCACTAAACCTCCATAGGCGCGCCTGACTGCCGATTGCTTGGCGACGATTTCGCGCGCCCGTTCAAGCAGAAGATCGGCCGACACATATTCGGCCCGCATTGTCGCTGAGAAGCCGGCAAAGACGCTGGCGAAAGCTTCCAGAGCCAGTGTCCGAGCCGCCCGAGGATCTTTGGAGCGGTCAGCCGGCACTCGGTCCGCCAGGTCGGCCAGAACTTCCCGATAAAGATTTTCGGCATCGATGTACTCCCCTTCGAGAAAATTACATCGAGCAAGCTCGCACTGCAGGTATGTCTTATACCAGGAACGCTGAACCGGTAACCGATTAAGTACACGATTCAGCAAAGAATAGACCCGCCGCAATTGCAAATAATCCTGGCGTAATTTGGCTGGCAGAAGGATGATAGTGGCGAAGTTATAGAGCACGATCGGGGTAAAGGACCAGGCGCAAAAGGCTGTGTAAGCTAGATACGCCATGGCATAGCTATATTCCCCGGCGATGAAGGCCCAGGTAGCCAACCATCCCATGTAAAGAAACGCCAGAAAGTAAATGGCGCCCCCGAACGTCAAAGCCGCTGTGTTGCGCAAAATCTCTCGTTTGTAGGGTGCGATCGTCAGGCTATTCATTTTCGGTTCAGTGCCAAGAGTCAGAATTGCGGGGGCTTTTTCGTACTATTGCAATGGTGTTGTCGTTAAACGCCCCAAAATTTTACCGATATCGGTGAGTTCGGGTAGATCAAGCCTATCAAAAAAATGACAGAAGAATCGCTTCTGTCAGCGATTCGCAGTTCCCATGGCCAACCCCCTGTTTTAGCCGGATGAAAATCGACCATTCAATCGATGAGCATGTCAGAAAACCTTTGCCGCCAATTCTGTGGTATGAAATGACCACCACAAAAGCGAGGAAGATGAAATGGCGAAAGTCGTGCGATTTCACAAATTTGGCGATGCGAGCGTACTCCAACTCGATCAAGTCGAGCCGACGCCTCCCCAAGCCGGAGAGGTCCGAATCAAAGTGGCCGCGATTGGATTGAATCGCGCTGAAGTCATGTTCAGGGAAGGAAAATATCTGGAGAATGCCAGCAAGTTTCCGGCAGTTATCGGATACGAAGCATCGGGCACAGTTGATGCCATTGGTCCGGACGTAAAAGCCTTCAAAGTGGGCGACAAGGTTAGCACTGTCCCCGCCTTTTCGATGACCAAATACGGAGTGTATGGCGAAATCGCAACAGTGCCGGTCACGGCTGTCGCGCATTACCCGGAAAACTTATCGGTGGAAGAAGCAGCTTCGATCTGGATGCAATATCTCACTGCGTATGGAGCATTGGTTGACTGCGCCAATATGAAGAAGGGCGACTTCGTTCTCATAACAGCCGCCAGCAGTAGCGTTGGCATCGCCGCTATCCAACTTTGCCGAGCCGTAGGCGCCATTCCAATCGCCACGACCAGGAAAGAAGATAAGAAAGAGGCTTTGCTAGGATACGGCGCCCACGCTGTCGTGGCAACAGATACCCAAGACTTGAAAAAAGAAATAGACAAAATCACATCATCTCATGGCGCTGATTACGTCTTCGATCCAATCGGTGGCGAATTCTTGGAACTGTTGGCTAAAGTCACAGCCTACAAGGGCACCATTTTCGAATACGGTGCACTGAGCACGAAGCCGACGATCTTTCCTCTCTTGATAGCGCTACAGAAAGGCCTGAAAATTCAGGGTTACACACTGTTCGAGGTGACCTCCGATCAAGCAAGATTCGAGCACGGAAAAAAATATGTCTTTGACATGCTGAGTAAAAACGAATTCAAGCCGGTGCTCGATAAAACTTTCAAGCTCGATCAAATTCAAGACGCACACCGCTATATGGAATCAAATGCTCAGAGCGGAAAAATCGTGGTCACGGTCTGATTGGAGTTCAGTCGCCAGACGGATCACAACGCCCACCCAGACTCCTGGACAAACGCGAGTGCGATTAGCTTTTAATAAGAACTAGCTTCTGCATCGCTCGTGAGAGCGAGCCAAACACTCGAGCCGACGATTAGAATGCCGCCGATAACTGCCTGAGCAGATGGGGTTTCACCGAGAAAAAGCAAGGCATAAATCGTGGCAAAGATTGGTTCGCTTTTGCCAATGATCGAAACATGTATTGCGCGTGTACGGCTCATTGCGTAGATGTGTAAACCGGCAGCGATTACCGCAAATAAAACTCCAAAGTCTGCCAGAACGAGAATGTCCAAACTGGTTGGGTGCCAATGCTCACGCAAAAGAATAATCGGAGTAAGTAGTATTGCACTAAAAAAGTATCGCCACCAGTTCACGGTCGCAACGGCAAGACCTAAGCGATTCAGGAGTCGGTACAAAACTATCAGCACGGCGTAAAACAATCCCGAAAGAACTGCAATCGATGTGCCGATGGCGTCATGAACCTGATTGACGCCCAGGTGATCGCTGTAAAGAACGGCAATGCCCAGAAGCGAGACAATCAAGGCCAGCCATTCCGATCTCGTCGTTTTCTCGCCCAGAAATAGTGGTGCCAAAAGAACCAAAAAGATCGAAACGGTTTGATGGGCCACTGCCGCATTGGAAACCGAAGTCAGGCGAAAAGAGGCGAAGTAACACAGATCATTGCCCAGACTGACGAACGTTAGAGCAGCGAGCAAGAACCATCCGCTTTTGCCGATCTTAACTTGACGTTCAGTGAAGCACTCGTGAATGCCAAGAACTGCCGCTCCGACAATTTGAAAGGCGAGCAAAAACATCAAAGTGGGAATGGTCGGACACAGTCGCAGAAAGAGCGAATATGTCCCAAATAAAGCCATGGCAACCAAAACCAGGCAGTCGCCAATTAGGGAAGAAGCTTGAGGAGGATTGTCAGGGGACGCGGACAATGACCAATGCCTCTAGAGGAGACGAATTGCAGAAACGGTCGCCTTAGTTTACAGCTTTTTTCTCCGGTGAAACTTCGATGATCACAATTTCGGGTTTGCAAAAGAAGCGCAAACGCGGCGCCAGAAATCTTTCCATACCAACACCTCGAGTCAGCATCAACGTCGTTCCGTCGCGGACGGTGAAAGTGCCGCCAGCAGCCCAAGTCTTCGGTACTTTGCAAAAAGTGATCGGCGGACCGTAAAAGGGAATCTGAACTTGACCGCCATGCGTGTGTCCGGCAATGAGCAAATCGCCGTGCACATCTCCCAGGCTGAAATCAGGTCCGTGCCCGAAGACAATAAGATACTGCGTCTGATTCGCGGGAATTTTCAATCTATCATTGAAAGAATCTGCGAAACTCAAGCCTTCGATTTGCACGTCATCCCTGGCAGCTAATCTACCAGTTTCGGGAAAAGTATGAAATCCCGGCAGTCCCTCGAAAATTGAAGGCCAGGTGTCGTCCTCCACATTGCCACGAACAGCATAACAGCCGCTTGCAGCTTTGAAATCAACGGCTTTCATCAAGTCATGGAAAGCATGCATCTCAGTCCATCGTTGTGGTGGCAGCTGCTGAATATAATCTCCCGGCAAAACAATCATATCCGGTTTGGCTGCGACGATCCGCCTCAGGGTTTCCTCCTCGTAAGCGCCCAGGTGATCGCTTTGAAAATCACTCATCACAGCGATCACAAGCTTTTTGTGTAATTTCTTGGAACTGAGCTGCACATGCCGAGTTTGCAACGAATGCGGTTCGACTAAAAAGGCGTCCACAAAGACTCCAAGATCGGCTAAAGCGAGAATCGTAAAAAGGGTGAACAAGGCATTGAGTTTGTTTCGCTTGGCAAATATTGCGGAAGCGATTAGCATAAGCAACCCGCCGCAAAATATTCCCCAGGCGGAAAGAGTGAGGAAATGAAAGGTTTCTAGATGCAGTCTCAGAGCCGACACCATTACGATCATGGCGTAAGCTGTAAGGGCACCTGTATAGGCAAACGGCTGCCGACCAAATCGATGCAAGAACACGCACGCGCACACAATCAAGGCGGTCATAATCGCCAGAAACATCACAAGATGCACATTGGCGACTTGGACAAATTCGTTATTCATAAATCGAGTGATCACCTGGCCCACGAATAAGTGAGCATTTTTAAACGCCATTACTTATCCAACCTAGCAAAGAGCGCTGTTCAGCCGCTGGGCAGCAAACAATTGCCAAAGTGTTGCTTTAGTGTTCTGCTTTATCTTTCGTATGTTCCAATCAGTTCGCCTGAACCGAGCACATGACCGGTTAAGGCCTGTTTGATTTCGCTAAGCGTGCGGTCGCCGGATAAATTGATGACAGTATCGAGGGCGATTAATTGAAAATGATAGTGATGAGGTCCGTGACCTGGTGGCGGTGCCGGTGCCATATAGACAGTCTTCGCCATGCTGTTTTTACCCATTTGCACGCCGAGATTGACATACTCGAGGGAAAGCCCATCGCTAAGCACAGCCTCTTCCGGGAGAGCGCTCAATGAAGCAGGAATATTGTAGAAGATTCCATGTACAAAAGGCGTGGCTTTTGGCGCATCCGGATCCTCGACGACCAGGATCAAACTTTGTGATCCTGGTGGCAAACCCTCCCAGTTGATCGTTGGGAATAAATTTTCACCATCAGCAGTGTAAGGCTTAGGAATTAAAGCATCGGCTGCGAACACGGGGCTGGATAAGACAATTGTGCGCGGCTGTGCTTGTACCGAAGAGTCTGACTCGGTCAACTTCGAAGCGTCCGAATGAAATGGACGAAGGGCATGCCCAATCAATTCCAGAAATGTCATATCACCTCGCGCGAGAGCCGGCCCCACGAGGATAGCACACCGATAATCGCGCGTTCAATAATTAGAGATGAAGAGCTCGGCACCAATCTTGCTCAGACGATTCAAATTGCAATTATTCATACCATATTGTAGCGACCAATCTTTCACCTGAGCCCAGTCGTATAGACTGCGAATCTCTGGACAATCGTCGTATGTAATCAAAAATCTATGCGGCGAATTTTTCAAACAGCGAGCGAGAGCGACATGATCAAAGACATGCAGACTGCCACCATGCCCGTACAATTTAGAGGCTCTGTAATATGGTGGATCCAAAAAGATGAACACATCTTTTCCTGGTTTGGAAATTACTTCTTCAACATCGAGATTCGTGATCTGCACTCCCGCTAAAGCCTCGGGTAAGCGCATCAGGCGATCGATTGATGAGGCAGTAAATCGATCTTGGCTCGCTGCGCTGGAAAATCCACCAGCGCGAGTCGTACCCGAAAAAGTTACTCGATTGAAGAAGAAAAATAAAAATGCCTGGCGATATAAGCTCTCCGGCTCTTCCCATCTCACCTTATTGAAATACCTTTTCGCATCTGCGGCAGTTGAAAATTTGCAGCGCAGTGCCTCGAGTTCTTGTCTGAGCTTGTGGCAAATTGCCGGATCCTGTGCTGCTTTCCAGAAGGAGACCAATTCTTTGAACTTATCGTTTATCCAATATTGGCGGGCAAAACCGATGGTTCTGGCATGAAAGTAGACGCTTCC
>CAJCHQ010000753.1 GCA_903970295.1 Bryobacterales bacterium | reverse complement strand
AAAATCAAAGCTGTTTTTCATCTCGCCGCTTATTACAGTTTTTCAGGTAAAGACAATCATCTATATAAAGACCTGACTGTCGATGGCACAGAGCGAATGCTTCGCGAACTGCAAGACTTCGAGGTCGGGCAATTCGTGTTCTCCAGTTCGATGCTCGTCTACAAGCCGAACGAGCCAGGCGTGCTGCTTGTTGAAGACTCGCCTGTTGATCCTGCCTGGCAGTATCCCAAATCGAAGATCGAAACTGAAGAAATGATCCAGAAAAAACGCGGCAAAGTCCCGGTGGTAGTTCTGCGCATCGCTGGCGTCTACGACGATCTCTGCCAATCAATACCCCTCGCTCATCAAATCGAGCGCATCTACGAAAACCAATTAGAAGGACACTTGTACTCGGGCGACGTTAAAGTCAAACAGGCGTTCGTGCACCTCGACGATGTGGTCAATGCCTTCGAAAAAGTTGTGGAAAATGCCAATCATCTAACTGATTATTCGGTCTTCAACATCGGTGAAGAAGACCCGATGACCTATGACGAAATTCAGCGCACCGTCGCCGAACTGATACGTGGTGAACACTGGAAAACTCTCGAAGTGCCAAAGCCGATTGCTAAAACTGGTGCCTGGGTGGAAGAGCAATTGCCACTGCCGCAGAAGCCTTTCATCAAGCCCTGGATGATCGATCATGCCGATGACAACTACGAATTAAGCATCGATAAAGCCAGGGCCACTCTCGGTTGGAATCCAGTGCATTCCCTGCGATCGACTCTACCTCGAATTATCGAAGCGCTCAAAGTCGATCCACTCAAATGGTACGAGCTGAACAAATTGAAACCGCCGGCTTCACTACAAAAATCAGAGCAGGAAAAAGAGCATTCGACTGGCGAAAAAGAAAGCGACAAACCCGGTCAGGTGGTCGATCCAGCGGAAGCTGGAACCAAAATCGTGCCAAAACAAGTGACCGGAGAAAAAATGACTGCCCAGAAGTGATTGCGATACGAGTGATACATGATCAGTGAAGTAGCCGAGAAACGCGATTTTCAGATCCAGGATTTCAATGAGATCACAGGCAAAACTTCGAGCGAGTATCAAGCCGAAATCGAAGTCTACAATTACAAGAACTTGTGGACTTACCTGGTCAATTGTATTCTAGGAATTTGGCTGATCACAAGCCCTTTTCTCTTTGATTACAAAAGCCAAGCCCTTTCCACCAGCGATATTGTATCTGGTGCATTGATAATTCTCTTCGAGTGCCTGGCTTTCTCGCCACGACGGACAATCGTGCGCTGGTGCACTCCGGCGGTAGCCTTCTGGCTGCTCTTCGCACCCTTAATCTTCTGGTCACCAACGCCTGCTGTTTATCTGAACGATTCACTAATAGCCATTTTTGTCATTGCTCTGTCGATTTTGATACCGGGAACGCCTGGTCGAGGCGGAGCCGTTCTGGCCGGTCCCGATCAACCGCCTGGTTGGACCTACAATCCGTCTTCCTGGATCCGCCGCTGGCTCGGCATCGCCCTGGCACTGCTGGGATTTTTGATATCACGATATCTAGCCGCTCATCAACTCGGCTATGTCGCTCACGCCTGGGATCCATTTTTTGGAGACGGAACCGATAAAGTGACTGGCTCAGCGATCTCCAAGTCATTTCCAATTTCAGACGCCGGTTTCGGATCGGTGGCCTATGTCCTGGAAGTTCTAACCGGTTTCATGGGCGATCGTGCCCGCTGGCGCACATCACCATGGATCGCAGTGATGTCGGCGATGTTGGTGTTACCATTGGGCGTCACAAGCATCGTATTAGTCATCACTCAACCCGTTGTAGTGGGTGCCTGGTGCGGGCTTTGCTTGATATCAGCAGCGGCTCTGCTGACATCTGTGCCGCTCGCCGTGCATGAAGCTATAGCTGTAGGGCAATTTTTACTCGCGGCAAAAACACAACAAAAAAATCTCTGGCAGGTCTTCTGGTTTGGTGGAACGATTTTGGGCGCCGGCGGCATAGATCCCGATCGAAAACGCTACACGTTGCCTCAACGCTGGGTCGCCAGTGTCAGAGGTGTGACTGTCCCATGGCCAATTGTGTTTCAGCTTGCCATCGGCATCTGGCTTATGGCCAGGCCCGATGTTTTACCCGCCGATCATGTCACCGCAAACTGCGATCATTTGCTTGGTGCAATGATCGTCACGGTAGCAGCCGTCGCCTCAGCAGAAGTGACTCGAATCGCTCGCTTCGTCAACGTCGTTCTCGGTGCAATGCTGGTTGTCGCGGCCCTGGTTTTTGCACGCGCTCTGCCAATTGTGTGCGGGAGTGAACTGATTTCAGGAATCATCCTGATTATTGTTTCTCTGCCCAAAGGGAAAATTGTTGAAAAATACGCGGGCTGGGATAAATTCATCAAGTAGTTCGGGCAGGCGTTTAGTGAGCCGCAATCAGGGGCACCGGATTCACCACCACACCTTCGACGATGTCATCCGAAGGACTGACGATCACTTTGTCTCCAACCGCGATGCCTGAATTGATCTCGACTTGCCCACCCAAATCTTTCTCGATTTTCACTTTGTGCATGCGCACTCGATTCTGCTTGTCGATTGAATAGACGAAGCCGCCATCGGCTCGCGTTTGCAGCGCCGATCCAGGCACTATCGCCATCGTCTTGCTCGACGGCGCTTGGAAATGTACTTGAGCATACATACCAGGTAACAAAACACGCTTCGGGTTTTTGATGTGCAGCTCTGCCTGCAATGTTCTCGAAGTGTTGTCGAGTCCGCCGGCTATGTAGGCGACTGTCGCAGTGAATGTTTGGTCGGGATGGGCCGCAAGCACAAGCTGTGCCTCTTGACCCTCGTGAACGTCCGCCACGAATTGCTCCGGAATGTAGACAAAGATTCTGAGAACGTCGATCTTGGCAATTTCGAATAAGACCGTGTTGCCGGTATTGCTGCCCGAAGTGACCAGGGCACCGGGGTCGACGTTACGCTTAGTGACTACGCCATCGAAAGGGGCTCGCACTTCTTTAAATGATTGGCTGGCGGCATATTGATCGTGTTGCGATTGCGCCGCTTCCATTGCCGCTTTCGCCACCTGTACAGCTGCGTTCGCCGATCGAATCGCTGCCTGGGCAGAATTCTCGCTCGAAGTCATGCCTTGCAAAGTCGAAATCGCCCCGTTGTAATTGGTCAAACGCGTGTCAGTATCTTCTTTGCTGACGGCGCCTTGGGCTACCAGTTGGACGTATCGGTCGTATTCAACTTTGGCAAAGGCCAGATCGGTCTTGGCTTTTTGCGTGTTCGCAGCAGCTGTGCGAGCATCCGATTGAGCCCGACTGAGCAATTCTTTG
>CAJCHQ010000752.1 GCA_903970295.1 Bryobacterales bacterium | reverse complement strand
GCTACCGCCGTTGGCGAATGCCGTGCTGCCGATTCTCATTTGACTGGCGGCCCGCGCTTCCAGGTCGGCCGGAAATATTGCACAGGTGCTGGCCAAAGCAAGCAAGCTGGACACTAGAGATCGTTGTCGAAGTTGTGTTGTTAACGCGCGCATTCTGCCTGCGATTGTCTCTAAAATCCTAATCTAGCATGCCCGGTTCGCATTCGAGATGCAAAGTGTCTTGTTCCAGAAGCATCTCTCGGTCAAGACTCCGCCCTTCTTACTTAAGATCAGATTGTCATCCGGGGTCAGTCACTGCAGGCGCAATATAATGACCGAAAGCGCACGAGGTTTGATCGCAATGCAACAACTGCAGAAATTATTTGATAACTCCAAAGTCAAGGTCATGGCTGGCGACTTCACGCCCGGCGATTGGGAATTTAAAGGTGGCATTCTCTGGGGTGCGTTCGATCAGATCAATCTTATATCTGAAGTGCAAAGTTGCACGTTGCAAACCGAAGAGAGCGTCAAGAAATTGTCCGAAACATTAGGCTGGGGACTAGCTGGAGCCGTGATTTTTGGACCGATGGGCTTGCTTGCCGGTATTGTTCTTGGTGGCAACAAAAAAGAAGTCTGCGCGCTCACCGAGCTCAAGGATGGGCGGAAATTTTTGGCTGTCATGGATGCCAAGATTTACCAGCAAATGCTCGGTTATTCTCTTAGAAAAAGCTGAATTTTCTGACAGACTCGTTTTGCGATCGACCGCTTTTTGGTTGGTTGCTCAAACGATATCGGTTGACTGTCGACTGAGAAATTAGGCATAGCCGCGGTAAGTAGAATTGACTTGTCAAGCACTGTAAAGACTGATTCGCGCCGTGTTTGACTGCCGCCTGCATCGTAGTTTTGCGCAATTTCTAAATCTAAATGGACTGGCACTCGACTTCGTTTTGAAAGGTGATTTGATGGCCGTGGTTTTAAACGCCGCTGCCTAAAAGGTTATTGGGCATGGAGAAACAACGCAAAAATGTGAATCACTTGTGAAGTTGGAGCAACATTTTTTCCATCTCGGCACTATATTCGATACTGGTCTTGGAACTCGAAATGCCGTCTGGGCAGTGATCCATGGACGTAGCAACACTGGTTTTCTCTTTCACGAATTAATGTGCCTTTTAATTGTTTCTTTACCGCGGCGGGACTATACTTTCAATCGTTCGGAATGGCTTTGACAAATAGAGACTGAATCAGCCCCCTTATAGTCAAAACGGTCTGAAAGAAAGCAGAAAAAACCGGGATGAAATAGAACGAACAACGTCACCATCCCCAAAGAGTCTTCTCGCTCCAAGTCCCGAAAATTGATCGAGTATTTTTAACGGCTATAAATTGTGTTCGCTAATGTGAACGCTTAGTAATTGGCAATCGCGGCGTGTTTTAGGAAGTGTTCCTAGGAGGCTTTATGTTCGCGTGGGTTCTGATTGGTTTTGAGTTGGCAATTCTATATTTCGCTTTCTGGTTTGTTTTCATCAGAGAGCCGAAGCAATACAAAATCAAAGGTGATCCCTGGGGTCTGTACGAAGAAAATGTCAATCGTGCAAGTGCTTCCAAGGAAGATACCTACGTGCTCGAGTTCAATCTACCAGGACACCCCAATAAGCCTGTCCGTCCTGGTCGCGGCAGACGAGCAGCCTGATTCTAGCGGTTAAAGCGCCGGCCCGGTTAAGCTCGCCGATAGCAGAGTATCGAGATCGAGCGTGTGTCTTTAAAGTAGTGAAATATCACATGCGAGACCACTGCCATAGAAGGATTTCCGAGGCTGCACGTTGGTCTTACAACCATTCGCCGTTTCGTATTCGGCGCACCAAAAAGGTACAAAGTTGCCATCCGTAGTATCTTCGTTAGCAGCTGCGGCAAGCCTCAGGTGAAAGTACTTACTGCCTCGCCCGTACTGTAATGCATCAATTTTGCTGCGCCCAAAGTAGTCTAGATCGCACCAATTGAGAGGCTCTGCGGCTAGAGGTTGTCCTCCGTGCTTTGAGCGGACGAAATCGCGTCCCCGGAAAACGTGGTTGCGAATTTTGATCTGGACCGGGCCGCTTAAGGAGTTCAGATTAACCTCAGTGAGCAGCTGCTCGTCGGAAAGCGTTTCAATCGGAAAGGGAGAGTGAGGCAATGCTCGAGCCGTTATTTCGCCATCCACTTTCGATTCGAAAATGATTGTGGCCGGTTTACTCTGATTGGGAGTCGTAATATCAGTGAATTGCTTGCCGAGTGCTTCGGATAAACTTTCCAGGTCGGTATCAGGTCCCAGGTTGCGCATCCAGAAATACAATGTGGTCGCCGGGTCGGAAAGCGAATCGTCAGCCACCGTTTGCATTTGCGAATCCTGATCGGTTGGATAGTCGCCGTTCTTAGCAACCATCGGTGGAACAAAACCTTCTTGTCGATTGAGGATGTGCAGCAAGCAACCCAACGAATCAAGATCAGCCGGCGGGTCTCTGTACAGATTAACGACTAGATTGCCAGGCGGATCTGTCCTTCGCAGAGAGAATGGCACTGCGCATGAGGCGACATCCAAGTGCACGGTCGGAAATGCGATTGGAATCAGGGGTTTGACTGTGGCACTCAGTTCAACTCGGACAATGGATGCCGGTGAATTGTCTTCAGGGATAAAAAAGTCTGCAGTTTGTGCCAGTCGCGTCTCAGGAGACACGCCGACGAAGTAAAAACTCTGCCCGTCGACCGGCAGGTCAACAAAAGCTTCATAGCATTGATCGATCTCTCTACTTGGAATAACGAAATTTTTCAAATTTCGACAGCGTGGAAGGTGAACCATGCTCGAATGAGAATGCCTTAGTGCACCCAGCGAGCAGCTTAAGCTTTCCATGCTGACGTTTGGCAATGCTACTAAATTTTCCATGATCGCCTCCTGCACCGCACGTTTGGGATCGACTATCGCACCGTCAATGTCGGTCATTCTCGCTCGCGCACCGGAGTTCAATGCCTCACTCAATGCTTTACGTAATTTTCGTCCAGCGCGCAGAATCGACTCGGCGTCTTTCTTCGCCAGGGCTGCAATCGCTGAGCTTCCACTCTGATCGGCAAAAAGCAAATTCAAGCGGGCTGTGCCAGATAATTGGTTATACGAGGCAACTGGAAGTGGCTCACCATCCGGTGCCAATATCCCTTTGCCTATGGGTGGGTAATTGGACAGAGCCAAATAACCTACATCCGAATCGAGAACCACGATCTGAGAGATACTCTTCGCGCCAGCCAGAGCGGCAGCGTCTGCAGCGGCATTTAAACACTCCTGCGTCCGATAGAGATACATCAGGTTGACGGCGGACAATGCCAGCGGTATTACCAGTAATCCAGCCAGAGCGAGGAGCAGGTAGAATACGGCCAGGCCTCTGGGATTGCGAAACCGAAATTGCTTTTGTCTCATGAGTTTACGCCTAAAATCCTTGGTGCAGTCACGTCGTTCAAGTTGCTGGGCCTCTGAGCTAGCCTGATGGGCTGGCAATCAGAGGGCCCAGCAATCAGTACTTTTAGAGATTGTTTTGCGCGTTCTTATTATTTTTGGTAGATCAGAATCGGTTTAGCGCCCACTCTGATCTCGCCCGCCTCAATCGGCACTGAAGTGTTATCGATGTCAACGGCGGTATTGCCCCAACTAGTTGGAACACCAAATCTCCCTTCCTGATTATCTTGTCTCCAGACGATCCGGGCCGCGACGCCGTTTTTCAGTGTCAAGTGCATAGTCCAG
Organism: Bryobacterales bacterium; assembly: GCA_903970295.1. The sequence goes on along the minus strand of CAJCHQ010000752.1, from coordinate 1,433 downwards.
TACGAAGGACTGCATGTATATCTAGTGATCGTCGAGCCGATGAGCCAGTTCTGGATGGTTTGAAATGCCCGCCCTGCCGGGTAAACAGTAGACGAGTATGAGTCATTCAAGGTCAGCCATCCAAGCGGATGTCCTGGTCCGGCGATATTGATGTTCCAGGCATAAAAGTCATATGACTTGAGCCCTGCCAGTGCCGATATTAAGTAGGCTCTGGCAACATATGCAGACCCGAGCTGAGCGGGGAACCCGTTTTCGCACCAGCCTGCTTCGGTACTGATGATCGGCGTGGTGGCGGGAAAGCCATATTTAGCCAACTCATTGCGCATCGCGGTGGCCAGACCTTGTATTTCTTCAGGCGCAGCCAGCGGCGACTGCCAACTGCTGACATAAAAGTGAAAAGCAGGAATATCAAAGTAATGGCGTCCTCCCAGTTTGAGAAAGAGGTCATAATCTGTGACAAGTTCAGCATTCCCACCCCACATTGCCGGCGATAAAACCTGGCAAGAAGGATCTACGCTTTTGGCCTCGGTGTACATAATCGCTTGCAGTTGAACTAATTGTTCTGGCGTGCCCGAAAACAAGCATCCCTTAACGGGCACGAAGTTTGGCACGTTGTTTACATTCCAATAATGCCCTGGTTCATTCCAGCCTTCGTAGTATTTGATTCGTCCTTTATAACGTTGCACCAGGGCATGAACGAAAGGTTTGAATTGGTGGGCCGGATCTGTCGGGGGCGATGTGTTGCCCATCAAATTAGTACAGGTGGCAGCGTGATTGGAAGCGTAAAATTCCGGAGTGCCCTGGACGGCGTAGATGATTTCGGCTCCCTCATGTTCGGCAGCAGCAACACATTTATCCAGATCCGTCCAATCGTATTGCCCTTTAGTTCTTTCGATGTTGTACCAATTGACTCCATTGTCCATGATGCGCCAGACTCGATAGTGAATATTGGCCGGCGGCAAATTGGAAACGTAACGTGAGGCGGTGTAATCTTGCGGGTGAATTTCTTTCCAGTTGCTGATATTTAAGCCGAACAATTCGGCATTCACCTTGATCGGAAGAGACTGTGCCGACGCGCCTGCCTGACAGATCAGGGACACTGCCAAGGCGGTGACAAGCGCGGTACAGCGCAATTTCGCCGCAATCGATTTTGGACCGATTAATAAATCAAATAATCTTTTGGTGTGGTTTGTTTGATCAGGCATGCGTGAACCTCCACATAGCTTTTCACTGGTTGCCTTTGGTCTTCTAGGTAGTCACAGTGATAATGGGCGCTCTGTCACGAGGACATAGCTGACCACCTGCTGCGAACCACGTTGATGCCGTTTGGCTGGTAATTCGTGAACTCTAACAATTGCGCCTGATATGTTCCTGACTATGCGCTGCGCGGTGAAAAACTTTGCCCTTTTGGAAAAGCACTTCACGGTGTGGTC
>CAJCHQ010000751.1 GCA_903970295.1 Bryobacterales bacterium | reverse complement strand
CTGAGGTGAAAAGAATTGGTGCCGCCACTGCCGACGATAATGAAAATAAAGACAATGGCTCCAATCAGATTAGCGGCCGCAAGAGTCAAAACCGGTTGGGCCGCCTCTTTACTCAAATCCATGAACTGCCACTCTTTTTCCTGGATCAAAGCGGGAGTGTGCGCGTAGTTTGCCACTTCGCTGCGAGCAGATAAAGAAGGAAAGAAGTAGACGATTTCACTATTTTCGCTGACCATCGGATAACCGCTGTACTTGGCCAGGATCTGAAAGATTACCTTCTCATCGCCGGGCGGACGCCCGGTGTATGGTGAAAAATGCTCTGCCAGGACTACCCCTTCGTTCAAGCGAATTACTTGAGCGATCAGTTTGCCGCATTCTTCTTCCATCCCTTCGTTGGGATCGCCCGGCCCGAAAAGAAACGAGTAACAATTGAGCAGGAAGCCTTGACCAAGACTGGGGACGTCTTTAAGGGTAGCTTCAGCGTCCTTTTGCGGACCGAGGGTAATTTTCTTGAAGGTGCGAAAAAAGTCTGCCCACATCTGCGGCACCCGGTCGCCTGCGCCAAAGTAGGCAGCCAGAACAGATCGAATGATCAAGGCTATGCCGAAAATGAACATGACAGAGAAAAGTAAAACCAGACCAAAAGAGATTTTGAACAAGAAAAGAGAGACACTGCCAAGCTTGCGTGACGCTTTGGTCATGAACCTCTCGATGCCGCGAGTTAGATACAGGTAGTAAAAATGCGAAGGAAAGCAGTAAACCACTTCGCCTGATGCAGTTACTTGCAAGCTGGCTTCGGTCTCGGAAGCGATGGTAGTCATCGTTTCTGAAGCTTCGTCGAGGGAAAGCCCGGTTTTAGCGACGACATCGGGCACCGTCACTTGCGTGCCCAGTGAGCGTATAGCCTGCAGTACTTTTTGCTTTTTCGGCCCTTGGCTCATTCTAATTTGCTTAATTTGAGGAAAATTGCCTGGGGCTGGGCAGCACCGGGGGCTCGCGTCCGTCCGGTCCGGTATGGTCCGAATTAGCCGCGGCTGAGACTATGGTAATGTCCTTTGGCGGCCTTGACAATTGATTGTTTCGGGGGAATAAAGGTGCAAAGAAAATTGTCTTTATTCCTGAGTTTGGAATAACATGGTATTAGTTCAATCTGTAGGCTGAGAGCCTTTGGTTTTCTCTGAGTTTGAGCGTCTGCAAAAAGGAATAATTTCCATGTTGTCGGTCCAATTTCATAAACGCGCAGCCATTTTGACACCAGTTATGGTGGCGATAATGATGGCGACGATGCCGGCAGTCTCCTTTGCACAAGCCGATCTCAGCCAGCAGAAGGGTTATGAACAGCCTCAGTATGCACAACCGCCTGCGGCTGCACCGGCTCAAAATACATACGCACCGCCGGCCCAGACTGACTACGCTCCTCCCGCTCAGAATGCCTATGCCCCGCCTGCTCAGAACGCTTATGCTCCGCCTGCCTATGCGCAACCGGGTCAGGGAGCGTTCGCGCCGCCAACGAATTACGCAGCCCCACCTCAATATGGTGGTCCTCCGCCCCAGTACGGCGGACAGGCCCAGTACGGAGCGCCCTATGGCGGACCGCCGCCGCAGTATGGTGGGCAGCAGCAATACGGGGCCCCCCAGTACGGTGGACCGCCGCCGCAATATGGCGGGCAACAATCATATGGTGGACCACCACCTCAATACGGCGGACAGCAGTCAGTCTACCCTCAACAACAGGGAAGTGTCGCCTATGCTCAAGCCGGTACGTCAATCCAGGTGGCCTTGAGAACCTCGATTTCTACTCAGATCGCTAAAGAGGGCGATTTCATTGAAGCGGCTGTGACGCAGCCAGTTCAGCTCGGTGGCTATTCATCGATCCCTGCGGGTTCGGTGGTTGCGGGTCAAATTACTTCAGCTGAAGCGGGACGGAGGTTGAGCCGCTCCGGCGCTTTGAGTATTACTTTTAACCAGCTTCGTCTGCCCAGCGGGGTAACGGTTCCGATTCAGGCTCATTTGTCGAGTGGCGCCGGCAAATATAAACAAAAGAATGACGGCCAACTGCGCGGCGAAGGCGGCATGGCCAAAGTCGGTCAGACTGCGATTCGGGGCGGCCTTGGTGCCGGTCTTGGTGCGGCTCTAGGGACAGGGGTGGGTGCGATTGCCGGCGGTGGTCACGGAGCAGGCATGGGAGCCTGGTCAGGAGCGGCAATTGGCGGTGGCGTTGGTGTCGCTGATATGCTTTTGCGCAAGGGCCGCGATGTCACCATTCCCTCGGGAACCGATATGGAAATCCAGCTCGATCAACCAGTCAGCATTCCGGACGCCAATGGCACTGTACAACAGCCGGCTTCAGGTGGTGTGTTCTAAGTCGGGCGCGAGGTCAAGGCAGTCAGTTTTCAAACCTGACTCTGATCTGCTGAGACTCTGGTTCTAACCGCGAATGGCTTTGGCGCGGGCGGCCAGTTTGCGAGCTTCGTTTTTGCGATTGCTTCTGTCGAGGGCTTCTGCATAGCTGTCGAGAATTGGAGAAAGAGACAAATGCTGTGGTCCGTTCACTTTTTCGAAGATGCTGAGGGCCTGACCGAGACAAGTTGCAGCTTCGGCGCAGCGCCCCTGTTTGAGCAGAAAAGAGCCGAGAGCGAGATCGGCGTTGGCGGTATATAGACTATCTTTGCCATAATTGGTGCGAGCAATTTCAGCTTCCCGCCTGAACAATGTTTCGGCATCTTTGCTTTTGCCCGATTTCCAATAACAAGTTGCCAGGCTGTCTATTCGAGCTAATGACTCGGGCTTTTGATCGCCGAAGTTTTTGATGCTGATGTCTAGCGCACGTTTGAACAATGGTTCTGCTTGAGTGTATTTGTTTTGTTGCAAATACAATTTGGCCAGATGCTCGCAACTGGCTGCCAGTGCCATGTGCGTGGCAGGTAATGATTGTTCTCTAATGCTCAGCGCATTGGCATACAGCTGTTCGGCTAGAGCCAATCGATTGTCCGATTTGAACGATTCGCCCAAGCCGTCCAACACGACAGCAAACTCGAGATCCTGATTGGCAGCCGATTTCTGAGTTTGATCCTGGGCTTGCTTGACTAAAACTTCAGCATCTTCCAATTCGTGATGGCTCTGATAGAAATCGCTCAATTTAGCAAAGCTCGAATTGACCTGCTGCCTGTCACTGACAATTTTTTGACCGAAAGCAATTAATTTCGCAGCCAGCGGATCGGCTTTGGCTGTGTCATGGTGGGCCAAGTAGAACTGGCATAATTTGCCGACGCTGGCTATTACTTCCGGATTTTCCGGACCCAGAGCTGCTTGTTTGACGGCAATTGCACGTTCGAAAAGTGGCGCTGCTTTGGCTGGCTGATTGCGGAAGTTATAGAGCACACCCAAATTAGTCAGGCTGGAAGCCAGCCGCAGATCTTTCGCTCCGAAGGGCTCTGCTTCTTTGAGCGCCAACTTGAACATGCGCTCGGCCTGCCCCCAATTGGCCTGCTCGTAGGCGGTAGCTCCCTGGCGCGAATATTTTTTCCATTCCGTTTCGCCAGCTTTGGCCGGCTGAACCATGAAGAGGGATGCGCCAACCAGCACAGCCATGATCATATGAGCGCGAGTGGCGCTTCTTCTGTCGATATTTTTCATTCCAGACCAGCGTCGTATCTTGATGTATATAGGTTTCAGCCTTTATTTTAGCTGATTCGATCGAGGCTCAGACTGATTTCCTCTTCTGTGAAATAAGTCTTTGGTTGTAGCTCGATCGGCAACGGGTCAACGTTTCCAACCGACTGACTGATCCCTTCTGCAAGCATTCTAATCTGGGGCACAGAGATGATTGGATATTTCATCAGTCTTTCCATAGACCAGGCGAGCGCGTACTGCGCAAAAGCCGGCACCGGCAAAATCACAACAGTTTTGTTGATTGCTTTCGCCACTCTTTGCACCGCTTCGCTCAGTTTCAATTCTTCCGGACCGACTACTGCCACGGTTTTTCGATCCAGCTGCGATTCAGTCAGGGCTGCCACCATAACTCGTGCCAGATCGGCGGCGGCAATCGGCCGAACAGTCTTTTCGAGCCAGCCCACGGTCGTGAAGAAGCTGAAAATCGGCGTCAATTCGAGAGTTTTGACGATGCTTGCAATCATCTGGTCATGGCGCCCAAAACATATACCAGGCTTGATAATTGTGTAAGCGAGAGGGCCCTTTCTCAGCACTTCCTCGCCATCCCACTTCGATTGCAAATACCCGGAAGTTTGATCCGGACGCGCTCTCAAATAGCTGATGTAGATGATTTTCTTGAGACCGACTCTCTGAGCGGCACCCAGTATGTTTTTAGTGGATTGCACGTGACAGTCCTGGAAATCGCCTTTTTTGATTTCGCGATTGATGCCGCTTAAATGGGCGATGGCATCACAGCCGGCCAGTGCTTCGTCAAGTTTTTCATTGTCGTCTAAAGAAAGAGTGCGAAAGCTCACCGAGGGATGATCGACTGCGGGCGGCACATTGCTCGAGACGGCCGCAGTGCGGCTGAGTATGCGGATTTCGTGCCCGGCCGCGAGCAGGGCCTCGCTCAGATGCCTGCCGAGAAAGCCAGTGCCTCCGGTGATGGCGATTAACATAATGAATCTCTGTGTTTGACAACCGGCGGTTAAACAATTATTCGACCGCGCTCCGGCAAACGCTGATCAGAAGAATAACGCGGTAATCTTAGTAGATCAGGTAGGCACGTGGCGACATAGAGAAGTAAAGATGAGCAATACCAGTACCGAACTAGCGACTGACCTTTCTCAGTTGGGCATCGAAAAGATTACCGAAGAACATGGCGTTGCCGAATACAAATTACAAAACGGGTTAAAGGTTCTGCTCGTTGCCAATCACACGGCTCCCGTAATCACGCTACTGGTACTCTATAAAGTCGGCAGTCGCAACGAAGGTGTGGGCTACACGGGTTCGACACACTTTCTGGAACACATGTTGTTCAAAGGCACGAAAAAGCACAATCCGGAAAAAGGCAACGGATTAGATGATTTGCTCACTCAAATAGGCGCTTACTGGAACGCCACCACATGGTTCGATCGCACCAGTTATTTTGAAGTAGTGCCGAACGAATATCTCGAACTATGCATCGAGCTCGAAGCCGACCGCATGAGAAACTTGCTTTTGCGCCAGGAAGATCACGACTCGGAAATGTCGGTTGTACGAAACGAATTAGAGCGTGGCGAAAATTATCCTGAAGACGCGTTAGAGAAAGAACTTTATGCCGTGGCTTTCCGCGAACATCCATATCACCATCCAACGATTGGTTGGCGTTCGGATGTCGAAGGTGTGCCAATGGATCGCTTGCGGGAATTCTATAACACCTTCTATTGGCCCAACAATGCCACAGTTATTCTCGTGGGTGATATCGAGACCAATAATTCGATGCAATTGATGCAGAAGCATTTTGGCAAATTGCCCACGGCACCAAAACCAATACCACAGGTATACACTACCGAGCCGGCTCAAGAAGGTGAGCGCCGTCTGGAAATCAACCGCGCCGGTGATTTGCCTAGGGTTTGGTTCGGCTTCCATGTGCCAGAGGCGGCACACAAAGACAACTATCCGTTGGCGGCAATGCGTCACATTCTTGGCAGCACCTATGAGCGTTCGAGTCGTCTCTACAAGGCGTTGATCGATACTTCCCTGGCTTCGGATGTCTTTGCCCGGCACGATGACCTGCGCGATCCAGGTTTGTTCATTGTCGGTGCTACGCTCAACCCGGGTGTGGAAATTGCCGCCGTGGAAGCTGCACTGCAGAATGAACTCGAGCGATTGAAGACGGCTCCGGTTGCCGCAGAAGAACTGGCTCGTGCAAAAAGTGCCAATCGCAAGGGCACAATTCTTTCCAAAGCCGATCCCAGCAGTCTTGCGTTCATGCTTGGGGAGGCTGAATCGAAGGCTGATTGGCACTGGCTCATGGAATATGACGATAATTTTGACCTGGTCAAGCCTGAAGACATCCAGCGCGTTGCCAGAAAATATTTGGAGCGCGTCAACCGAACTGTCGGCACATTCATTCCTCGTGAAGAAGGAAGTCTCGAAGTCGACTCAGAGGTTGATGAGTTCGAAGAGGAAGAGAACGGCAATGGTCATGTGGAAACCGCCGGTAATACCGGGACTGATCACTCCAGCCATGCTATTTTAGACCAGGGTGCTGATTTGAAAGAGTTGTTGGCGTTGCGCCCACCGATGGTGAAAGTGAAAAAGGGTCAAAAACGAATCTGGCCATTCGCTGAAAAGACCGTCAAAAAGGTTTTGCCGAACGGACTGACGCTTTTATATTTACAAAATCCAGGCACTGGATCCGTGGCCATCACTGCCATTGTGCGGGCGGGAAAAGTATTCAGCCTGAATGCCAATGGCAATGTGCCAGAAGTGGTCGCTGATCTTTTGACCAAAGGTTCAGCTAACTTTTCCAAACTAGATATTGCTGAAAAGCTCGAAAATATGGGGATCTCTGGTGCTCTCGAATTTTCTTCGGATAATTACCGCTCCTCGTTCGGCACTCATGTTGTGGCTGAAGACATGCCCTTTTTCGTCAAGCTGATGGCGGACGTAATGAGACGGCCGCTTTTTCTCGAGGATGAATTAGCTAAGACTAAAATTGAATGGCAGGCTCGATACACCGAAGCAGTCAATAACACCAAGATGCAGGCGTGGAATCGATTGCGCCGCGAAATTTATGCTGAAGACCATCCCTTTTATGAACGCACTTTCGCCGAACAGCTCAGTCAACTGATGTCACTCGAGCCGACCGAATTGCAGTCGACTCACGCCCGCTTGTACAGTCCTAAGTCGACAGTCATTGTCGTTGTTGGAGACATCGGACTGGCAGAGACAATAGCTCTGATCGAAGAAAATTTCGGTGATTGGCAAGGTGCGAGCCCGGACAAAATAAAAATCGATCAAGCGCCTTTGCCGGCGGAAAGGCGTCGCATAGAGATTAATCTCGCAGACAAGAAAAGCACTGATATAGTGATCGCGCATCCGACTCTCTTGAGCCGCTTGGGTTCTGATTTCTATGCCGCCAAGCTGGCTAATGCCGCGCTCGGGCAAGACACGATTACGTCTCGCCTGGGCAATGTCGTACGCGACCGGGCCGGTTTGACTTACGGCATAAACTCCTCTTTCAGTGATACCGCATACGGTAGTGCGCCCTGGTCTATTACCTTTTCGGTCAATCCAAGCAATGTCGACCGGGCGCTTGCTCTGGTCAACGAGGTTTTAAACGACTATCTCGAGAACGGCATCACCGACGATGAATTAGCGAAAGAATCAGGTAGAGCCGTCGGCTCGTTCACGGTTGGTCTGGCTTCGTCTCTGGGCATTGCCCGGGCTCTGGCCGAATTCGAATTTCTCGGTCTGGGGGCCGCCGAATTGGATGCGGTGGCGAAAAAATATGCCAGCGTGAAAAAAGATCAAGTCAATGCG
>CAJCHQ010000750.1 GCA_903970295.1 Bryobacterales bacterium | reverse complement strand
CATCTTGTGCGGACTCGCCTTCGAAAGCCTTTCCTTCGGTAGCTTTTCCTTCAATGGCTTTTCTGAACGCCGCAAGCTTTCTTCTCAAAAAGTCGATGGGGTTGTCCAGAGCTTCTTCCACTGGCTTTGCGTCTTTAGATTGAACCGTGACCACGCCGTGGTCGAACTTTACAGTCAGGCAAGGGTCGGTCGAGAGAAACGAGTATCTCGCCAGTCTGGCATCGCCTTCGGTGCTCTCGAATAAGAAGGAAAAGGCCTCCGATTTTGATAGCTTATGAAAGAGAGCGACGGGAGATCCTAAATCTGCTGAAAACGACTGAGCGAAGGGTGACTGATTGTGCAGTGCTGCGGTCATTCCCGAGTTCTCGTCGTTCTGGATAATTGCGTTCATTTGTTCATCCTCAAAAAAAATGCCGCAGCTACTTGTGGGTAAGCTGCGGCTTTATACTCTTGGTTGGTGCTCGAATTAGTTACACCAACCGAGCAAATGCTTACCCGGCTGTACTGAGCCGCGCCACCAGGAAAATTGAGCTTGGTTAGAAAACGTCGAACGCACTGATGCACCGATAAACTTATTGGCAAATCCTAACACAGTCATTCCCGGATGCAAGCGGGTGTAAAGAATTCGTAGCCATGCCTGAGCTGGCAGCCCGCCGGACTCGCGAGATATCAGGTGCTCGATATAGGGATAGGTTGCGGAGTTCAGGACTCCGAGCAATGTTCGTGTCCACATTTGCAGACATGATCTGGTGCGGTTGCGTTCTTCTCGCAATCTTCGCTGCAATAATCCTGGCCTGATTTGGGGTGACACTCACAGCTGGGGTTGCCGCACAGGTCTTCGCTCAAATCTTCGTCCTGTCCCATAGAACCTCCAGGGAGCACTTTTACTTCACCACAGGAAGGAGTATGACCCATGAGGCTGCCATAGGGTTTCATTAAAAGGGACTTTTGTAATCAAAATTTGGAGAAACTTCGCTGGAAGCTCTACTGCTAGCTGGGTTGGCTAATGGGTATGAAATGCATAAAAGCCAAATAGTTAGAGTTTTATCTGCCAGCGAGAGAACGATTGAGTCTGGTGTTCGCGCCAAAGCGCAAGTATCATTAGAACGTAGAAGGTTATCGCTTCCCAGGTCTTGAATGCGCCTGAATTTTCAGCAAAAGATATTGATAGTCTTCCTTGTTCCATTTGCGATCGAGGTCGTTTTCTTCTGCGTTCTTTATCAAATGAACAACTCTACGGAAGAATTTGCCAGAGCTGAAAGAAAGCAAATTGAAATCGTTCAGCACATGAATTCGCTCACTACTTTGCTTGGCAATAGTTTGAGTACAGTGTTCTACCGTGACCAGTGGGAAGACGACGACTTCGCGCCCGATAATCTGCATGAGCTGAATAATGAAGTCGCTCAACTGCAGCAAATGACCTCAGATGATGCGGAGACTGGACCGCAGATTCGCCAGATTGAGCCAATAATCGAAGAGCAGATCAAAATGCTTGTACATCTGCATGCTCTGCCGAAGGAATCGCTGAACA
>CAJCHQ010000749.1 GCA_903970295.1 Bryobacterales bacterium | reverse complement strand
GGGCGCGAAGAAACCGGTTGTCTGGTATCCCCAGGAACCGTAAAACGGATGCTCCATGACCGGGAGAAACTCGACATGCGTGAACCCGCGGTCGATCACGTAGTCGGCCAATTTGGGCGCGATTTCCCGGTAGTTCAGCGAGCGATTCCCGTCTTCGGGCACGCGCATCCACGAACCCAGATGCAGTTCGTAGATAGAAATTGGTGCGTCCAGCGAATTTTTCGTCGCCCGCTTTTTCATCCACTCGTCATCGAGCCACTTATATTTGTTGATATCCCACACGATCGAAGCCGTCTTGGGCCGCACTTCTGCAAAGAATCCGAACGGATCGGAGCGCTCTGATGGTGGCATGCCGTTTGACGGTGTGATGTGATATTTGTAGTTGAAACCTTCGAGCACTTTTGGCACGAAGCATGTCCAGATTCCAGATTGCCCGATTGACTCCATCGCCGTCACGCCAGGATTCCAATCATTGAAATCACCAACCACCGAAACTCTCTGTGCACCGGGCGCCCAGACTGCGAAGTGCGTGCCTTTCTGCCCGCCTTCGTCGGTCAAATGCGCGCCCATTTTGTCATAAAGACGATAGTGCGAACCTTCGGCAAAAAGATGGATATCGAAATCGGTGAGAAACTGGAGCTTTATCATTTAGGACTTGCTGCCTCGCTGTTGAGCGTATTCGCTCGTAAGTATTGTAGTATTCCACTGACTGGCACTTTGAGCCAGTCGGGACGATTATTCAGTTCGTATTTTACTTCGTACATGGCTTTGTCCATGATGAATGGCAAAAGCGCGCGGAAGAAATCAGGTTTGCTGCTCGGTATGAAATCATACCCGCTTGCCGTCTCCAGGTAGCCCTTGAGGAATGAGACTGAGACCCAGGTCTGACAAATCTTGGCCCAGGGCGTGAAGCGCTCCATGTCTTCTGGACGATTGTGCAAGAAGAGGAACAAGCCTGCCCAGGCGGCATAACTGAATGAACGCACCATACCGGCCACATCTTTCATGGGACTGAGTTTGCGCTGGCGCACAGCCATCGGTTTTGCTGGTTCACCTTCGAAATCGAGGATAACGAAATCGCCGGCGCGATAAAGCACCTGTCCTAAATGATAATCGCCGTGGCAGCGCATCTTTACCAGCTGCGCTTTGACGCCGTCGATACTATCGATCACATCCAGCATGCTGCTGCGGTAACGCAAGAGCTCGTCTGTAGCTTCCACCAAATCCGGTGGCAGAGTCGACTGCTTCGCTTTCAACTGGGCAAGAATCGTATCGACGTCTGTATGCATCTCTTCTTTCAAGAGTTTCAAGTCTTCCTTAGAGATAGGTTCAGGCTTGATTGCCGCATCGTCAGTATCCTGCGAGAGGGCGATGTGCATCTCAGCCGTGCGTTTGCCCAGAATCGATGCTTCTCTCAAATAGATCGCCAGGAGCTCATAAGCTTCTTGCGGAATGTCTTTATCGATCAAATCGGCAATGCGAGCCTGACCCGGGTCGACTTTATCGACTACGTACATATGAGTGAGCGCCCGCTCGTAGAAGCGGCGGAACTCTTCCACCGTGTATGTCCAGGCGTCACCCTGATTCCAAACTAATTCTTGCAGCAGTCCAGTCAGATGTTTTTCTTTGACACCGGCTGCTGCGTATTCGAAAGCGCCGGCAATTTGCGGTACGTTTTTGAAATGGCGCACTTCGGTCAAATATTTGCCCAGTTCGTACTCTGGATTTTTACCCGGATGCAGATGTCTAAACAGCTTGAGGATGAAACTGCTGCCATAGATGATTGACGAATTGCTTTGTTCTGTGCGCACGCGTTTGACCTGGAATGGCTGTTGGTCGGTATCTTTGACCAGACTTTCCAACTCAGGCATTTTGCTGAAAGCGATGTCGCCAGTTTGTGATTTCAGTTTGCTGCCGCCCTGAATCAGCTTGAAGAGAGCCAGACAAAAGTCTTCCGATTCGAGTGCGTCATAGATGAGCGCATTTTCTTCACCTTCACCGGCGAGTTCGGCAATCACGTATTCCGGATTCTTGGCCAGGAGCTCGGCTGCATGCTCGCCTTCAGCTACGGCGAAAAATAGCGTGTATAGCTCAGTGCTCTCATCATCGAAATCGACTTCAGCGAAGACGATCGCTGTCAGCTCGGGGCTTTTCGTGACTTCAACCCAATCTTTGATTTCGACGCTATCGATGTTTTTAGCTTTGCCGCCAAACCATCTTTGTTTTGCCAGATACGCCGGCAAGACGTAACCTTCTAGCTTCCATCGAAGTTGACTTGTCATGATCGCTTGCCAATCTTCCCTGCGGTGAGCTCTCACGGTCAGGACGGCTTCACGCGATTGTTGTTGCTGTTCGTTTGTTTTTGTTTCGCCCGCTTTTTGCGGTGAAGTGATCGGCACCGATTTCTGAGGCAGATTGATGCCCAGCCAATAGAATGAATAGGGTCCAAGCGTCAATATATAAGGATCGTCCCCAATCGCATGGAATTGTCCCAGTCCCAGCAATTCAGTCGGTTGCACGCCTTTGAATTCTTTCAAGTTCAGGCTGACCGACTGAGGGTAGCGAGACAGATTTGCTACCATCAATATCGTTTCGTCTTCATAACGGCGCAGGTAGGAAAGGACTTTACGATTATCCGATTCAACCGGCTCGAACGTGCCGCGCCCGAAGACCTTGTACTTCTTGCGCAGACCGATAATGGTGCGCATCCAGTTCAGCAATGACGACGGATCCAATTCTTGCGATTCGACGTTGACCGCCGGATACCCGCTGACCGGATCCATAATTGGTGCCGAATAGAGCTTGGCGAATGGAGCGCGCGAGAAGCCGGCGTTGCGATCGCTGTTCCATTGCATCGGTGTGCGCACACCATTCCGCTCGCCGAGGAAAATGTTTTCGCCCATGCCGATTTCATCGCCGTAATAAATAATCGGTGTGCCCGGCAGTGAAAGCAACATGGCGTTCATGAGCTCGATGCGCGGTCGGCTGTGCTGCATCAGTGGTGCCAGACGGCGACGGATGCCGACGTTGATGCGCATTTGCGGGTCGTGCGCATAAGCCTTGTACATGTAATCGCGCTCTTCATCTGTCACCATCTCCAGTGTCAGTTCGTCGTGATTGCGCAGAAACATCGCCCACTGACAATTGTCTGGAATAGGCGGAGTTTGGGCCATGATTTCGGTAATCGGATGCCTGTCCTCCTGGTGAATGGCCATGTAGAGTCTGGGCATGACCGGGAAGTGGAAAGCCATCTGGCATTCGTCACCATTCCCGAAATATTGAACGACATCGCTTGGCCATTGATTGGCTTCAGCCAAAAATACGCGACCGTCGTAATTGTCTTCCATCACTTTGCGAAACTCTTTGAGAATCACATGGGTCTCGGGCAAATTTTCGCAATTGGTGCCATCGCGTTCGATCAAATAAGGAATGGCGTCGAGGCGCATGCCATCCACTCCCAGATCGAGCCAATAACGCATGACGCGAATGATCGCTTTGCGCACGCTCGGGTTATCGAAGTTCAAATCGGGTTGATGGTAGAAGAATCTGTGCCAGTAATAGGCGTTAGCCACCGGGTCCCAGGTCCAATTCGATTTTTCTGTGTCGCAGAAAATGATGCGCACGTCTGTGTATTTCTGGTCGGTGTCACTCCAGACATAATAGTTGCGCTTATTCGATCCAGGCGGCGCCAGTCGCGAAGCTTGAAACCATGGATGTTGATCGGATGTGTGATTGACGACTAATTCGGTGATGACACGGATGCCGCGGCGGTGAGCTTCGTCGATAAAGGTTTTGAATGCCTGGCGATCGCCATACATCGGATTGATTTCTTCATAATCGGCGATGTCGTAGCCATCATCTCTCAAGGGCGAAGGATAAAAAGGAAGCAGCCAAATACAGTCTGCTCCCAGGGCTTGTATATAATCCAGCTTTTCGATCAGCCCGGGAAAATCACCGTAACCATCAGCATTGCTATCGAAAAAGGACTTGATGTGAACCTGGTAGATAACAGCATCTTTGTACCATAGTGGATCGCTTGCGGCGTCCTGTTTTATCTCCGGCATTCTCTTCCTCACCACTTGTTGATTTCAACTATCCAAATTTTCTAATCGCAAGATATGTACGGGGCAGCTGTAGGGATCGAGGCGGACAAAATTCCATTCTTGCCACATCCAGCGGGCGTTCGTGACGAGGTCGTGGGCTTGATAGGGACCCTTCAAACCGAAGTCTGCCATCGGAATTTGCACGGTGCCTTCCTGAGCATGATACGGATCGAGATTGATGATCGTCACGATCGTATTTTTACCGTCGTAGGATTGTTTGCTGAAAGCCAACAAACCTTCGTTCTGGATGTTCAAGAAACGCAGAGTTTCGTTGTTGTGCAAGGCTTCGTTTTCGCGACGAACGCGGTTGATGCGTTCGATGAAATAGGCGATCGATTCGTCGCTTTTGAGATTCCAATGTCTCAGCTGATATTTTTCGGAGTCGTAATACTCTTCTGTGTTGTTGTACGAATTGCCGACACACAACTCGAATGGTGGTCCATAAATTCCGTATGTGGCACCGAGTGTGGCAGCCAGGGCGACACGAATCGTGAAAGCAGAACGCCCGCCGTGTTGCAGAAAGTGCGTCAAAATATCGGGCGTGTTGGCGAACAAATTCGGGCGCAAATAATTGATCACGTCGGTGTGATAGAGCTCATTGAAGTACTCCATCAACTCTTGTTTGCCCAATCTCCAGGTGAAATAAGTGTAGGACTGAGAGAATCCTTCTTTGCCCAAATACTTCATGATTTTTGGCCGGGCAAATGCTTCGGCCAGGAAAATCGCTTCCGGATGATCTTTTTTTACCTCAGCGATCAGCCACTGCCAGAATGCATAAGGCTTCGTGTGCGGATTGTCGACGCGGAAGATCGTGACGCCATGACCGATCCAAAAATCGATCACGTCTTTCAATTCAGCCCACAGGCTTTGCCATTGATCGCAATCGAAATTGAGCGGATAAATGTCCTCATATTTCTTAGGCGGATTTTCGGCGCATTTGATGCTGCCATCCAGTCGGTGATAGAACCACTCGGGATGCTCTTTCACATAAGGGTGATCGGGTGAACATTGATAGGCAATATCGAGAGCAACATCGATGCCCTGCTTTTTAGCTGCCGCAACTAGCGAGTCGAAATCGTTGAGTGTGCCAAGTTGCGGGTGCACGGCCTTATGCCCGCCGTCTTTAGAGCCTATCGCCCAGGGACTGCCGGGATCTTCAGAGCCTGCCCGCAAACTGTTATTCGGACCTTTGCGTGCGGTTGTGCCAATCGGATGAATCGGCGGCAAGTAGATAACGTCGAAACCCATGCTGGCAATGTAGGGCAAGCGAGCAATCACGTCTTTGAATGTGCCGTGCACGCCTTCTTTTTCGCCGGCGGAGCGGGGAAACAATTCATACCAGGCACCGTAGAGAGCGCGCTTGGGCTCGACTGAGATCTCAACCGATCGATCGTAACGACAGACCAGATGGCGAGTGGCAAAATCGAACATCAACTGATCGAGCCGTTCGTCGTTCAGGACTTTGAGCAGATCAGCCGTCGGGGCATCTTTGTGCACAGCCGCCGCGTAGTTTCTCAGGGCGGCAGCCTCGTCGCCTTTGGCTTTGTCGGCAGTCTCGAGGATGAGAGCCGCGCCTTCGCGCAAATCCAGGTCGATGTCCAACCCGGCTGTCAGCTTTTTCTTCGTATCGTGTTTCCAGTTCTGAAAGTGATCGATCCAGGCTTCGATCGAAAATTCATAATTAGTCAGTTCTTCGATTTTGAATTGACCCAGCCATTGATCGAGACCTGGCTGAGCCAGTTTCATCTGGCTGGAAGACCACTGACTGGCATTTACTTTTTTGAAGACAACCTGGGCCGAAATGTGATTGTGACCGTCGCAATGAATGCTGGCAGTGACATTGACCGGCTCGCCCACTACTTTCTTAGTGGGAAAAGCGCCTTCATCTACTTGCGGCTGCACATGCTCGATCACCACATGCGAAAGAAATTGCAGTGAGGCTTTATTTTTCGCTGTGGTCGCGGGCGCGCTCGCTGATTCTTCCTTGATCATCGTACCGGGCTGTGGCTTGTTGGGGGAATGCTGGTGCAAGTGCTTCGGTTTCATACGTTGTTTTTTTTAACCAAGTGAAATTGTCAATCTATAGACCCACCGAAATAAGCGGTGAATTGCAAAAGAGGTAACGAGGATGCCATATTCTAGCGCGCTTTAGGCCGGAACCGCCCTAGATTTTGCAGAATATGGACGTCGATTTGCGCATTGCTAAGCTTGTGTTCTAGTATCCTACTTTATGAGAAAGAGACGAGCTAGATGTTGACGATGCCCTGGCGTCCGCTTTACACGATCGAAAGGTCGGAGCAGCCGGAAGTCACAGTCTTTGGGATGATTTCGGTTGTCAGTGCCGGACCGGCCGGAAGCGCCGACCTTTTGGCTTGCGGAGATGTCAACCATGCGGTCTGGAGCCGCTCTTGCCTCAAAGCTTTCCAACTCCTCAGCCATTATCAAACGATTAAGAATGCCTACCCCGCCCTTTCTCCTGCCCATCTCGCCCTGATGATGTCTTCGCATCATGCCGAAAAAGAGCATCTTGACTTGCTTGACCAGATTATGGAAATCGGCGGCTTCAATGAAGAGCTTTTGCAGTGCCCAGTGCGCTGGCCGATGTCGGCTGAGATGCGCGTCAAATTGCAGTCAGAGGAGCAAGGCGAAAAATCGCTTTACCATGACTGTAGTGCCAAGCATTTCAGTTACTTGCTCTCGCTGAAATGCCAAGGTTTGCCCCTGAATGACTATCTGTCGGTAGATAACAGCGAACATCGATCGCTTGAAAAAGTGCTTTCCCAGTTACTCGAGCGTCAGCCCGAAAGTTTTGCCACGACCACTGACGGTTGCCAAATGGTCAATTACGCGCTCACTCCGAGAGAGTTGGCGATTCTCTACCGACTGCTGAGCTCAGCTCATGATGCGTGTTCCAGGAATGGCAATTGGCCGAAATGCGAGAGTTTGCTTGCTGACCAGATGAGTGAGATTCTCACCTTCTTCAGGCAGTATCCTGTGCTTGTTGGCGGCAGTCAAAGTTTCGATACCAAGCTCATGCAAGGATATGTGCCGGGCATAAGCGCTCCTCTAATAGCTAAGAATGGCGCTGACGGCTTATTGGCGATAGGTGTGCTGCCCAACTCCGATTATCATTACGGACTCGGTATTTTGATTAAACTGTCATCCGGTTATGAAGATAGACACATGCAGGCGATTTGCACCGAGTTGTTTTCCCAGCTGGGTCTCTATGATGCCGACCATAAGAAAGCGCTCTCGAAGCCAGCCTTGGGCCCGCGTGTTCGCACAGATCATCTCCAATCTCATTTTCATTTTCAGGTCGATCAAAAAGTAATTGCAGGAGTTTCTCGTCGATGAACACACAAAAATTGGCAGCGCTCGGTAACTTTCGCATCATCGACATTTCGCAACCTATCGGTGAACGAACCGCATGTTTTCCTGGCGATACGCCTTTCAGTCGCCGTCTGACTGTGTCTTACGAGCAAAGTCAAACTTTGAATTTGACAGCGATGACAATGAGCCCGCATGTTGGCACGCATGCCGATGCACCTGTCCATGTGCGTGGCACTATGAGCGGTGCTAAAAAAGATGCCCTGATGCGCAGAAGCTCTCCCGATCGCGAGCTCGATGTGATGGAAGGCGACGATGAAGCAATCGGCACCCTGCCTCTCGATCCATTTGTCGGACCAGTCACTGTTGTCGACTTTTCTCCGCACCGCGGACCGATTACACCCGAGCACATGGCCGATGTTCTAGCCGGGAGACCGCACCCGCCCGAGAGAGTGATTTCCAAGACTATGCACCGTGTGCGGTATCATATCTTTGAAAACCATTATGCCCACTTGACGGTTGAGTTGGTCGACAAGTTAGCCGATATCGGCGTCAAACTAATTGGCCTGGATTCTCCCTCGGTCGATCACGTCGAATCGAAGACGCTCGAGGTGCATCATCGACTGTTGGCAAGAAATATGGTTTGGTTGGAAAATCTCGACCTCACCCATTGTCCCGCTCGCGATTATTTTCTGATCGCCCTGCCTCTCAAATTCATGCAGCTGGAAGCCTCGCCAGTGCGGGCCGTGCTTCTCGACTAGCAGCCCGTGAAAAAGCTTTCCCTCGAGGTTAGACGGATCGATTATGTTTGGAAAAAAGTGTGGGATTGTCGGTGTCATTCATGTTTTGTCGCTGCCAGGCTCAGCCGGATATGGTGGTGACTTCGAGGCCATTTCGCAAGCCGCACTTGTCGATGCGCACAATTACAAAAACGGTGGGGTCGACGCGCTGATCGTCGAGAACATGCATGACGTCCCATATTTGAAAGGCTTCGTCGAGCCCGAAACTACTGCGGCGATGGCTGTGATCTGTAAAGCAATCAAAGCCGAGACCAACCTGCCAGTCGGCATACAGATTCTGGCGGCTGCCAATCTCGAGGCACTGGGTGCGGCCATTGCAGCCGGTCTCGATTTTCTTCGCGTTGAAGGTTTCGTCTACGCCCATATAGGAGACGAAGGCTTACACGAGGCATGTGCGCCGCAGTTAATAAGAAGGCGGGCTCAACTGCATGCAAACAATATTCTTATCTTTGCCGACATCAAGAAAAAACATTCGGCGCATGCCATCACAGGTGATGTCACGCTGAAAGAGACTGCCCAAACCGCACAATTCTTTCGTGCTGACGGGGTGATCGTTACAGGCTCCTCGACGGGTGTTGCCCCCGAACCAGAAGAAGTTGAATCAGTGCGCAAGTCGGTGACAAACTCGGTTCT